>NZ_JBJXHJ010000062.1:0-1224 GCF_046487845.1 Pseudomonas sp. PHC1 | reverse complement strand
ACCGGCGTTCTTATGCGCGATATTAATACTTTCCTTCCTTTTTGGGAGGGCTTTTCTGTCGTTACGATCAAGCCTGATGGCGACGTACTACAGATTGATCTCATCCCTCATGCCGCCCGGCTTCCTACCTGCAGCGGCTGCAACGCACCCAGCACAACCATCCATGAGTACTGCCAGCGGCTCATCCGAGACCTGCCCATCCTTGGGCGATCCGTGCGGCTAAACGTCGAACTCAGACGAGTTGGATGTGGCGCTTGCGGTAAACGGATGGAGGCTGTCAGCTGGCTTGATCGCTACTCGCGGATGACGCGCCGCCTGGCTGAAGCCGTCATCCAGACCTGCCGAAGGCTACCTACCTTGCACGTGGCACAGCTCTTCGGATTGCATTGGGATAGCGTGCGATTACTGGAGCGACGGGCTCTACAGACGGAACTGGATAAGCTGCCTGTAGCCCGTCCCAGGCGATTGGTCATGGACGAGTTTGCCCTGTTCAAAGGGCATCGGTACGCCAGCGTCGTACTGGATGCCGATACCCGTCGGGTGTTGTGGATCGGCGAAGGACGTAGCCGGGCCGCTATCCGGCCGTTCTTCGAAGAACTGGGGCTTGAGGGCTGCGCGCGGATTGAGGCGGTGGCGATGGACATGAATACTGCTTTTGACCTTGAGGTGCGCCAGCACTGCCCACAAGCACGAGTGGTCTATGACCTGTTTCATGTGGTGGCCAAATACGGCCGAGAAGTGATTGATCGAGTACGGGTCGATGAGGCCAACCGTCTGCGTCATGACAAACCTGCACGCAAGGTCATCAAGCAAGCGCGGTGGCTGCTGTTGCGCAACCCGGAGAATCTCAAGAGCGCAGATCAACAGGTGCACTTGCAGGACCTGCTGGCTGCCAACCAGTCGTTGATGACGGTTTATTTGATGAAGGCAGAGCTCAAGGCGTTATGGTCACCCAGTACGGCCTGGGGCTGGCGATCAGCCTGGAAGCAGTGGCTGCGTCTGGCCGAGGAGAGCGCGATACCGGCTCTGAAGCAATTTGCCAAACGCCTAAAGGGCTACTGGCGCGGCATTCTGAGCAGGGTGAGGTGGCCAATGCACACCGGACAACTGGAGGGGATCAATAACAGGATTAAGGTCATCAAACGAATGGCCTACGGCTACCGGGACAGCGAATTCTTTTTCATGAAGATCAAGAGCGACTTTCCCGGCAATCCGTGAAGAACC
>NZ_JBJXHJ010000061.1:0-1255 GCF_046487845.1 Pseudomonas sp. PHC1 | reverse complement strand
CATTCCATTCCATTCCATTCCATTCCATTCCGGAAGATTCCATTCCATTGCATTCCATTCCATTCCATTCCCCTGCACTCGCGTTGATTCCATTCCATTCCATTCCATTCCATTCCGTTCCGTTCCATTCCATTCCATTCCATTCCATTCCATTCCATTCCGTTCCGTTCCATTCCATTCCATTCCATTCTATTCGGGTTAATTCCATTCCATTCCATTCGATTGCAATCGAGTTGATTCCATTCCATTCCATTCCATTCCATTCCATTCCATTCCATTCCTTTCCATTCCATTACGGATGATTCCATTCCATTGCATTCCATTCCATTCCATTCCCCTGTACTCGGGTTGATTCCATTCCATTCCATTCCAATCCATGCCATTCCACTCGTGTTGATTCCATTCTTTCCATTCCATTCAAGTTGAATCCATTCCATTGCATTCCATTCCATTCGATTCCATTCGATTGCACTCGGGTTGATTCCATTCCATTGCATTCCATTCCATTCCATTCCATTCCATTCCATTCCATTCCATTCCGTTCCATTCCATTCCATTACATTCGGATTGATTCTATTCAATTCCCTTACACTCCATTACATTCCATTCCATTCGGGTAGTTTCCATTCCATTCCATTCCATTCCTCTCCATTCCATTGCACTCGGGTTGATTCCATTCCATTGCATTCCATTCCATTCCATTCAATTCCATTCCGTTCCATTCCATTCCATTACATTCGGATTGATTCTATTCAACTCCCTTACTCTCCATTACATTCCATTCCATTCGGGTTGTTCCATTCCATTCCATTCCATTCCACTCCATTCCATTGCACTCGGGTTGATTCCATTCCATTCCATTCCATTCCATTCCATTCCATTCCGGATGATTCCATTCCATTGCATTCCGTTCCATTACATTCCCCTGCACTCGCGTTGATTCCATTCCATTCCATTCCATTCCATTCAATTCCATTCCATTACAATTCGTTCCATTCCATTCTATTCCGTACCATTCCATTCCATTCCATACCATTCCATTCCATTCCATTCCATTCCATTCCGTTCCATTCCGTTCCATTCCATTCCATTCCATTCTATTCGGATTAATTCCATTCCATTCCATTCCATTCCATTCTATTCCATTCCATTGCAATCGAGTTGAATCCATTGCATTTCATTCCATTCCATTCCATTCCATTCCATTCCGGAAGATTCCATTCCATTGCATTCCATTCCATTCCATTCCCCTGCA
>NZ_JBJXHJ010000060.1:0-1256 GCF_046487845.1 Pseudomonas sp. PHC1 | reverse complement strand
CTGAATGCAGTAAGTGCTACTTGTTGGGGTAGTTTTTCTGGCCTCTGATTTCCTATCTTCCATTCCAGGTTGTTTTGATTTTACCAAACAACAGTTGTTACGTTTTCACTAATGCTGTTTTGACCATTGTTTAGTTATTGGTCTCATCCTAACATGAGCATTGACATGACTGTTGAATTCAGTAAGTGATACTTGTTGGGGCAATTTCAACTGACATGAGCAACTGCACGTATGAGAAGGTATTTCTTTCAGGAATCATTCTCAGATCACCTCAAAGAGAGCCACTGATGATTCCTGTGTTCATAAGTGCTTTTCTTTGGGGTTGTCTTGGTTGTGACAAGTTCCTCCATTCTATGAATACAACAAAAGAAAGTGCTTTGAAGTTGGGGTGTGATTCCAGAGTTTATCCAGATTCAAATTGTATACACATATTCCCACCATGTCAGAATAAGATCTTTTTGGGGGTCATTTTTGTGAAAGTAGATATTCTGTGCTAAATCTATTCCTTTGTATTGTCTGTAGTTGTGCTGAAGCAGATTCAACTAGGTCCAACATGTGGCAAGCAAACTCATTGCAGTCTAATTGACGAGTCAACATCTGCTAACGACATGCATGAAATTAAGATGATGGTTGTCTATTCATCATGTACAAAGAATGTGATTGTTTACTGACCATCGTTACAGCCATTGAAACTTCATGAAAATAAGGGCGGAGTTGAGTTCAGTAGTGGCACTCTGTATATAAAATGGTCAAATCTGTGCACCACTCTCATTGCTAACAGGAAACAACACAGAAGATGCCAGAAAGAAACATCTGTAAATTCAGAGAGAACCTCAGGAGTAAAGGAGTTTGTTCACCCGAGAGTTTGAGTTATTGACCCAACTTGAGCATTGACTTGTATTTTGACTACAGTAAGTGCTACTTGTTGGGACGGTTGCATATGACAAATACTACAGGCTGTAAGTGAAGAGGTGTGCTTTTGGAGTCACGTTCGGATCACCTCAAATGGAGACACTGATGATTCTTGTTTCCATAAGTGCTTCTCTTTGGGGTTGTCTTGATTGTGAGTTTTTTCATCAGACAAATGCAAAGACAGTCTTTTCTGGTCATTTTAACATGACTAGGGACATGTATGAGTTGGTCACCAAAATTACCCGAACAGAGGCACTGACTTGACTTCTGAATGCAGTAAGTGCTACTTGTTGGGGTAGTTTTTCTGGCCTCTGATTTCCTATCTTCCATTCCAGGTTGTTTTG
>NZ_JBJXHJ010000014.1:0-150532 GCF_046487845.1 Pseudomonas sp. PHC1 | reverse complement strand
ATGTGTTTGCTCGCACGAACATCATCAACCAAATCGGCGTTCTTGTTTCTATGTTTCCCGGGATTCCGTGAAGAACCCTTTTTTATGGGCGTCGGCTTGACGATTTGCAGTTGATAGGTTTTGATTGCTTCCGTTATCTTTCGAATCGAAACTTAATCAGCCATGTCGAAACGCAACACACCTCAGCGCCGTCACAACATTCTGGCTTTGCTCAATGAGCAGGGCGAGGTGAGTGTGGATGAACTGGCCAAGCGCTTCGAAACTTCGGAAGTTACGATTCGCAAGGATCTCGCCGCCCTGGAAAGTCATGGCTTGCTGCTGCGTCGCTATGGTGGCGCGATCACCATGCCGCAGGAGCTGGTGGCAGACACCAGCCTTAACGTTTCCAAATACAAACAGGCGATTGCCCGCGCTGCCGTCACACGCATCCGCGAGCACGCCCGCATCATCATCGACAGCGGCAGCACCACCGCCGCGATGATCCCTGAGCTTGGCCTGCAGCCGGGCCTGGTGGTGATGACCAACTCCCTGCACGTGGCCAATGCCCTGAGCGAACTCGAACACGAGCCTGTGCTGCTGATGACCGGTGGCACCTGGGATCCGCACTCGGAATCCTTTCAGGGCCAGGTCGCCGAGCAGGTACTACGCTCTTACGACTTCGACCAGTTGTTTATCGGTGCCGATGGCATCGACCTGGTGCGTGGCACCACCACCTTCAATGAATTGCTCGGCCTGAGCCGGGTGATGGCGGAAGTGGCGCGGGAAGTGATCGTGATGGTCGAGGCCGACAAGATTGGCCGCAAGATTCCCAACCTGGAGCTGCCATGGAGCAGCGTCCATACCCTAATTACCGATGATCGCCTGCCCCTTGATGCGCGCGATCAGATTCAGGCTCGCGGTATCAACTTGATTTGCGCGACTGTCAGTCAGGAGAAATAAGCATGTGTGGAATTGTCGGCGCGGTAGCTGAACGTAACATCACCGCCATTCTGGTCGAAGGCCTCAAGCGCCTGGAATACCGGGGCTATGACAGCGCCGGTGTTGCGGTGTACACCAATGACGGCGCGCTGGAACGCACCCGTCGTGTCGGCAAAGTCAGCGAACTCGACGCGGCGCTGGCCGAACATCCGCTGGTTGGCCGTCTCGGTATTGCCCATACCCGCTGGGCCACCCACGGTGCGCCGAGCGAGCGCAATGCCCACCCGCATATCTCCGGTGACGTCGCTGTCGTGCACAACGGCATCATCGAAAACCACGAAGCGCTGCGCGAACAACTCAAGGCGCTGGGTTATGTGTTCACCTCGGACACCGACACCGAAGTCATCGCCCATCTGCTGACCGAAAAACTCAAGTCGTTGCCCGACCTCACTGACGCTCTGAAGGCTGCGGTCAAGGAGCTGCATGGCGCTTACGGTCTAGCGGTCATCCACGCACAGCAACCGGATCGACTGGTTGCTGCTCGCAGCGGCAGTCCGCTGGTGATCGGTCTGGGCCTGGGCGAAAACTTCCTTGCTTCCGACCAACTGGCCCTGCGTCAGGTCACCGACCGCTTCATGTACCTGGAAGAGGGCGATATCGCCGAAATCCAGCGTGACAAGGTGCAGATCTGGGACGTGACCGGCAAAGCCGTCGAGCGCCAGACCGTGCAGTACACCGACGGTGCGGAAGCCGCCGACAAAGGCGAGTTCCGGCATTACATGCTCAAGGAAATTCACGAGCAGCCATCCGTGGTGCAGCGCACCCTGGAAGGTCGGTTGAGTGCGGACCAGGTGCTGGTGCAGGCGTTTGGCCCGCAAGCGGCGGAATTGTTCGCCAAAGTGCGCAACGTGCAGATCGTGGCGTGTGGCACCAGCTATCACGCCGGCATGGTTGCCCGTTACTGGCTCGAAGAGCTGGCCGGGATCCCGTGCCAGGTCGAGGTTGCCAGCGAGTTCCGCTACCGCAAGGTGGTGGTGCAGCCGGACACCCTGTTCGTCACCATCTCCCAGTCCGGCGAAACCGCCGACACCCTGGCCGCCCTGCGCAACGCCAAGGAACTGGGTTTCCTGGGCAGCCTGGCGATCTGCAACGTCGGCATCAGCTCGCTGGTGCGCGAATCCGACCTGACCCTGCTGACCCAGGCTGGTCGTGAAATCGGCGTGGCCTCGACCAAGGCGTTCACCACGCAGCTGGTCGGTCTGCTACTGCTGACCCTGTCTCTGGGTCAGGTGCGCGGTACTTTGGGTGAAGGCGTTGAAGCCACGCTGGTCGAAGAACTGCGCCGCTTGCCAACCCGTCTGGGCGAAGCCCTGGCGATGGACAGCACCGTGGAAAAAATCGCAGAGCTGTTCGCCGAGAAGAACCACACCCTGTTCCTGGGCCGTGGCGCGCAATTCCCGGTGGCGATGGAAGGGGCCCTGAAACTCAAGGAAATCTCTTATATCCACGCCGAAGCTTACCCGGCCGGCGAATTGAAACACGGGCCGCTGGCGCTTGTGGATAACGACATGCCGGTGGTCACCGTTGCACCGAATAACGAGCTTCTTGAGAAGCTCAAGTCCAACCTGCAGGAAGTCCGCGCCCGCGGTGGTGAACTGATCGTGTTCGCCGACGAAAAGGCCGGGATGACCAACGGCGAAGGCACCCACGTGGTGCAGATGCCGCACATCCACGACATCCTGTCGCCGATCCTCTACACCATTCCGCTGCAATTGCTGTCGTACTACGTCGCCGTGCTCAAGGGCACCGACGTGGATCAGCCGCGCAACCTGGCGAAGTCGGTGACGGTGGAATAAGTTATCCACAGTTGATGACCCCATAAAATCGCAGCTCCGGCTGCGATTTTTTTATCCGGATCGAGGGCACCATGGATCGCTTCCAGGAAATGCAGGTTTTCGCCATCGTTGCCCAGGAACAGGGCTTTTCCGCGGCCGCGCGGCGCTTGGGTCTGTCGGCAGCCAGCGTGACCCGGGCGGTGGCGGCGCTGGAGCAGCGGATCGGCACGCAGTTGTTGATCCGTACCACCCGCAGCGTGCATTTGAGCGAAGCGGGTCTGCGTTATCTGGAAGACTGTCGGAGAATTCTCGCCGAAGTGCAGGAAGCGGAGGATTCCGCTGCCGGGAGTCATACTCAGCCCCGTGGGCAGTTAACGGTGACGGCGCCTGTTTTATTCGGCGAACTGTTTGTCACGCCGGTAATGGCGCGTTATCTGACGCAATATCCGGATGTTTCCATCAACGCCCTGTTGCTTGATCGAGTGGTCAGCATGGTCGAGGAGGGCATCGACGTCGCGGTGCGTATTGGCGAGTTGCCGGACAGCAATCAGCATGCGATCCGGGTCGGTGAGGTACGACGGGTGATTTGCGGCTCGCCGGAATACTTCGCGGTTCATGGTCGGCCTACCCATCCACAGGCATTGGCCGGGGCGCCGGTGGTGGCGACTTCGGCCATCGGCCAGCAGCGCAGTTGGCCATTCATGGAGCACGGTGAACTCATCGGGGTAAAACCGGAGCCGCGCCTGGTGGTCACGGCCAATCAGGCTGCGATCACAGCGGCGTCGCTGGGCCTGGGTCTGACCCGGGTGCTGTCTTATCAGGTGGCCAGCAAGGTCGCTTCCGGCGAACTGGAAATCGTCCTCGCCGAGTTCGAACTGCCTGCACTGCCGATCCACGTGGTGTATCAGGGCGGGCGCAAGGCGCCGGCGCGTGTGCGTAGTTTTGTCGACTTCATGGTCACAGCGTTGCGTGAGCATACTGCCTTGAAAGATGCCGCTTTATTTCATCCAGAGAAATAATGGATTGCATTTGCTGGTGATTCTGTTGTTTTCGCGATGAGGGGAATATGGCTCCCACGGCCACCGTCCATCCTGAACGGCGCCATCATCCAGCGGAGTCGACCATGCAAGCGATCAAACTCTACAACTTCCCGCGTTCCGGCCACGCCCATCGCGTCGAACTGATGTTGTCACTGTTACAACTGCCGACCGAGCTGATCTTCGTCGATCTGGCCAAGGGTGAGCATAAACAGGCGCCGTACCTGGCCATCAACAGCTTTGGCCAGGTTCCGGCCATTGATGACAATGGCGTGGTACTGGCCGATTCCAACGCGATTCTCGTTTATCTGGCACAGAAATACGGCAATGGCCGCTGGCTGCCAAGCGATCCGGTCGGCGCCGCGCAGGTGCAGCGCTGGTTGTCGGCAGCCGCCGGGCCGATTGCTTTCGGTCCTGCCGCCGCCCGCCTGATCACGGTGTTCGGGGCGAAGTTCAACGCCGAGGAAGTCATCACCCGTGCGCACAATTTTCTCAAGGTAATGGACCTGGAACTGGGAAAAACTCCTTACCTGGTGGGTCGCGAACCGACCATCGCCGACGTCTCGGCCTACAGTTACATCGCCCATGCGCCGGAAGGCAATGTGTCGCTGGATGACTACGCTAACGTTCGCGCCTGGCTCTCGCGCATCGAGGCGCTGCCCGGTTTTGTCGGCATGCCGCGCACCGTTGCCGGCCTGCAAACCACCGTCTGACATTCAATCTGCGCCGGCGGCGCAGGGGAGAGACCGTGATGGAACGTTCACCGTGGCACGCTGGCGAGCAACAGTTGCAGGCCCATGTCGGCGTTGCCGAGCGCATGGAGGAATTCGGCCGTAAGGTGATTCGCACCTGGATGCCGGATCAACACCGCCAGTTCTATCAGCAATTGCCTTTCATGCTGTACGGCGCGGTGGATGCCGAAGGTCGGCCCTGGGCCAGTGTGCTGGAGGGAGAGCCGGGCTTTGCTCACTCTCCCGAGCCGACGCAACTGCAGTTCGCAAGCCTGCCGGCTGCTGATGATCCTGCACAGTTACAGGCTGGCGCCGCGATCGGTCTGCTTGGCATCGAGCTGCACACCCGTCGGCGCAATCGGCTCAATGGCCACATCGATAATCTCGACGCGAACGGCTTCGGGCTGACGGTGGATCAGTCGTTCGGCAACTGCCCGCAATACATTCAATTGCGTCAGTTTCAGCGGGTGCCGCTGACGGATCCGCAGACCCGCAAAGCCGAACACCGTGACAGCCTCGATGCCGCCGCCATTGCGCTGATCGAAAGCGCCGACACCTTCTTTGTCGCCAGTTACGTCGATGTCGACGGCGAGCGTTCGGTGGATGTTTCGCACCGCGGCGGTCAGCCCGGTTTTGTGCGGATCGAGGGCAATCGCCTGACGATCCCGGATTTTGCCGGCAACCTGCACTTCAACACGCTCGGCAATCTGCTCATCAATCCTTTGGCCGGATTGCTGTTCATCGACTTTTCCACAGGCGATGTGTTGCAGCTCAGCGGCCGCACCGAGATCATTCTCGAAGGTCCACAGATCGAGGCTTTCCAGGGCGCCGAGCGCCTGTGGACATTCGAGGTTGAGAAACTGGTGCGGCGTCCGGCAGCGCTGGCTCTGCGCTGGCGCTTTGACGGCATGTCACCCACCAGCCTGCTGACCGGTAACTGGGCCCAGGCCGATGCACGGTTGCAGGCCAAGGCATTGGGTGACAGCTGGCGGCCATTGCGGGTGGCCAGGATCGAAATGGAAAGCCGTCATATACGGTCGATCTATCTGGAGCCGGATGATGGGGCGGGATTGCCGGTGTTTCTCGCCGGGCAGCATCTGCCGTTGCGTTTCACCCTCGATGGCGAGGTGCACATCCGCACCTACAGCCTGTCGGGCGCGCCATCGGATGATTTTTTCCGGATCAGCGTCAAACGCGAAGGACGGGTGTCGACGCACCTGCACGAGCAGATTCGCGTGGGCGATGTGCTGGAGGCGCGCTTGCCCCAGGGGCATTTCACCGTAGCGGCGCTGGAGCGCCGTCCATTGGTGTTGTTGGCGGCCGGGGTCGGCATTACGCCGTTGCTGTCGATGCTGCGTGAGGTGGTGTATCAGGGCCTGCGGACCCGACGGATTCGTCCGACCTTGTTTGTTCAGAGTTCCCGCAGCCTCGCCGACCAGCCGTTCCGCGCAGAGGTGGATCGGTTGCTGGAGGAGGCCGGTGATGCGGTGAAGGTGTTGCGGGTGCTCAGCCAGCCGGAGGACGATCTGATCGAAGGAAAGGACTTCGACCTGCGTGGCCGCATCGATGGCGATCTGTTGCGCAATCTGCTGACCGATGAGGACTTTGATCAGGTCGATTTTGTGCTCTGCGGTCCCGGCGGGTTTACCCAAGGTATTTACGACACCTTGCGAGAACGGGATGTGCGGGATGGGCAGATCCACGCGGAAACCTTCGGCCCTTCGACCCTCAAGCGCCAAGCCGATCCGGACGCGGTCGTGATCGAACAACCGCCGGCTGCGACCACGTCGGTACCGGTAGTGTTCGAGCGTTCGGCCAAGGAAGCGCGCTGGCAGCCCGAGGGTGGCAGTTTGCTGGAGCTGGCGGAAAGTCGCGGCCTGCGTCCGGAATTCAGTTGCCGAGGGGGTTCGTGCGGCACCTGCAGGACGCGGCTGATCAGCGGCGCGGTGAATTATCCACAGCCTCCGGCGGAAGTGCCGGAGGAGGGGCAAGTGCTGATTTGTTGCGCGGTACCGGCGCAAAGTGCCGAGCCACTGGTGCTGGATCTGTAACGGATCAGGCGTAGGACAACGCCTTTTCCTCCAGCAGTTCCTGATACAGCTCGGTCCATTTGCGGCCCATTTCATCGGCTGTGAATAACTGCCGATAGCGGGCCTCAGCCTTGAGGCCCATTTCGGCGGCGCGGGCCGGGTTTTCCCACAGGGTGCGCATCGCTTCGCGAAACGCCTGTGGATGACTCGGTGGCACCACCAGCCCCGTCTCGTTGTGGATATTGATGTAGCTGGTGCCGGTGCCGATTTCGCTGGAGATCATCGGTTTGCCGTACATCGCGCCTTCGAGCAGCGAAATGCCGAACGCTTCCGAGCGCAGGTGCGACGGGAAGACGATGGCGTAGCTCAGTTGCAGCAGGGCGACCTTGTCTTCATCGCTCAGCCGCCCGAGGAAATGAATGTTACGCAGGCCCAGCGCCGCGGCCTGGGCGTGCAGTTCCCGCTCCAGCGGGCCGGCGCCGACGATCACCACCGGATAGTCCACGTCTTTCAAGGCTTCGAGCAGGATGTGCAAGCCTTTGTAATAGCGCATCACCCCGACGAACAGGAAAAACTTGTCCCCAAGCTGCTGCCGCCAGCGATTCATGCGCTCGACGTCAGGCTGTGGATAACCGGCCTTGTTCAAGCCATAGGGGATGACCCGGGTCTTGTCCTGGAACTGCTGCAACACGTCGCTGGTGTGCAGATAGTTCGGCGAAGCCGCGACGATCCGGTCGGCGCTGGCGAGAAAGCGGTTCATCAGCGGGCGATAGAGTTTGAGCAGGTGCTTCTGGCGAATGATGTCCGAGTGGTACGTCACCACCGTCGGTTTGTTCACACCGCTGGCGAAATGCACCAGATCCATGAATGGCCACGGGAAGTGGTAGTTGATGACGTCGGCTTCGGCGGCCAGTTCGCGAAATTGCTTGAACACGCTCCAGGAAAACCCCGTAGAGGCGAACTGGATATCCAGTTTCGCCCGATGCACCTCATGCTGGCCGAGACGCACCACCGCAGGCTCGGGATTGGCGCTGAGGGTCAACACCTGGCCGTCGATGCCGTGCGGGGCGCCACTCTCGCAGAGTTGAAAGATCACTTGCTCGATACCGCCGACCGAGTCAGGCAGGTACGTCTTGAAGAAATGAAGAACTCGCATTCAACCTCCCATGGCCTGGTGGTAGGCGCCGGCCGTGGCCTGCGCGCAACGCTTCCAGGAAAAAAGCCGTGCCTGCTGCAATCCGGCTTCCCGGCATGCCTGCCAGTGCGCTTGATCATCGATCAGTCGGCTCATCGCATCATGCAAACCGCCTGCATCGTCAGCTTCAATATAGTTGCCGGCGTTTCCCGCCACTTCCGGCATGGCCGAAGAGCGGGTGAGCACCACCGGCGTGCCGCTGGCCATCGCCTCCAGCACCGGCAGGCCGAAACCTTCATACAGCGACGGAAAAATCAGCGCCCGGGCACCGGCCAGCAATTGCGCGACTTGCTCATCGGGCAAGTAGCCGAGCAGGCACAGGTGCCCGCAAGCCAGTGCCTGGCGCAATTCATCACTGAACTGGTCGCGCTGCCAGCCGGCCATGCCGACGATCAACAGCGGGAAACGCTGGCGCACCCGATCCGGTAACAGCGCGTGGGCGCGCAGGGCCAGGTTCAGGTTCTTGCGCGGCTCGAGTGTGCCGACGCACAGGAAATATTCCCGATACTCGACCGCATGGGCCTTGAGCACCGCATCGATGTCTTGCGGTTCACGCGGCTGGAAACGCTCGGCGACCCCCAGCGGCGCGACCACGAAACGCTCGGCAGGCAGTCCGAAATAGTCCCGGGCCTCGTCAGCGATGGCTTGCGAGTCGGTCAGAATGATCCGCGCCTGGCGTACGCCATCGGCGAGCCGTCGCTCGATTTCCCGCAGCCGCGCTGGCGGCTGGGTCTCGGGGAAATGCAGGTGCGTGAGATCGTGCAGGGTCATCACGGTCGGGCCATCGAAGGCCAGCGGCCACAGGCTCGGTTCGTGATACAGATCGACCGGTTGCGCAGGGCCCTGATCGAAGCGCTTCTGCTCAAGCCACCGGCGGGCCTGATAGGCGCCGGGGATCTGCCGCAACAGCGGCGTCAGGCGCGAATAACCGGGCACCGCCGCTTCCGGCAGTTGCGAGCTCCAGCCCCAGCCGTGGAACAGCGCCAACTCGATATCAGTTTCCGATTGCAGGGCGTTCACCAGCTCAGCCACGTAATGGCCGATGCCGGTGCGCGGCGCCTGGAGGATTCGGGCGTTAAGGGCTATGCGCATGTTGCCTCGCTGGCACCTGAGGCGCCTCCAGCACATGGCGCGCGGTACGCTCGGCCAGTTGCGCGCTGGCCTCACGCCAGCCGATCCATTGCCAGTCGCTGACATCGCGGGCGGCGGGGAATCGACCGCTGCGCTCAAAGGACTGCACCAGATCGGCAAGGCTGTGCGGCGATCGCAGATCGAAATACGCCATGAACTCACCGCCGATCTCGCGAAACACCGGGATGTCGCTGCCCATCGCCGGCAGCCCGCGCTGCATGGCTTCCACCAGCGGCAAGCCAAAGCCTTCGACGAACGACGGAAACACCAGCGCGCTGGCATGGGCGTAGGCGTGTTCGAGGCTGGTGTCGCTCAAGTCGTTGAACATGAACAGGCGCCGGTTCAGCTCCGGATGATGGCGAATCCGGGCCAGCAGCGCGTCGCACTTCCAGCCGATGCGCCCGGCAATGCACAACCGGGCGCTCGAGCCGTTCGTCCAGGCAAGATCAAAGGCATCCAGCAGGTAGTCGTGGTTCTTGCGCGGCTCGATGGTGCTGACCATCAGGAACACCGGCTCCGGTGCGGCGAACAGCTGGAGCAAACGCGGTTCGACGGTGGCTTCGACGCTTTGCAGATCCAGCTCCGAGCCGAGATGAAAGTAGTCGAACCAGCGTTTGTCAGCCTGGGTCGATCCGAGACGACGTTGCAGTTCTGCACGCAGCTGATCGCGCACCGTGGCGGAAATGGCCATGAAGCCGTCGGCATGACGGGCGATCCAGTCGAACCACTCGCTGTACACCTGGACCAGCCGCGTGTCGTAAAACTGCGGGTGGGACAGGGGAATCAGGTCGTAGATCACCGCAACGATGCCCAGGCCTTCCTGTTTGAGGCGCTCGGCATGCAGGAAAAAGTCCGAATGCCAGGACGAATCCAGCAGCACCAGATGATCGCCCGCTTGGTGTTGCAGCGGCGCGCAGCGTTGAGGCAATTGATAGCGATTGACCTGCTCGACCAGCCGCAGCGGTAGCCCGAATGCACCGAACGAGGTCAGGCGATAGCCGACGTACAACACGCGTCGTGCCAGTTTAGTACGGCAACGAGTGTCCAGCCGTTGATGCAGCTGCCAGAAACGATGAGCCAGCCGTTCCAGGCGTTCGCCAAACGTGACGATGGCATTGAACAGCGGCGAATCCAGCGGCGCCAGACGTGTCACGCGGTATAGCTGGCCCTTGAGCAGAACCACCGGCACGCATTCGACCCCTTCAGCACTTGGCGGAAGCTGTTTGATGACGTTGCGCACCACCCGCTGAATCCCCGAATTGACCTTCGGGTGTTTGAACACGTGGGTGCATTCGACCAGCAGGCGGGTCATGGCGCACGCTCCGCGAGGCTGTCCGCGTGGCGGGTGATCGAGGTGCTGGCGCCCAGCCAGGAACAGCCGACGAAATCTTCCTGACGGTTGTTGATCACGTGGAACACCAGGCCGTAGTCACGCCATTCGAAGTTGCGGTCCAGGTGCGAGTCCAGTCGCGACAGACTCAGGGCCACGGAGTAATTGCCCTTGCCCAAACCCATGACGAACGCAAAGCGATAGGTGATGCGTTCACCCGCACGCAGGTCTTCCAGCGCCTGGTTCTGGCGATGGGTATTGATGCCGTACATGGCCTGGCCCAGGCGATCCTTGATCATGAAGCCGAGCACCAGCCGTTCGATGTCCTGACGAATCTCCACCTCGACTTCCAGTGTCACCGGCTGACCGACTTCGGCGGCGTCGATGGAGCGTTCGCGCTCATCGAGCAGGCGTACGCTGAGGATCCCGGCCTCGCCGGTGCCGGACACGGTGCGCACCTGGCCGCCGTCGAGCAGTTCCTGGCGCACGGTCTGGCCTTCGCGTTCGGCGAGCAGGGCGTTGTAGTAATCCATGACCGCTTCGGGCTTGTCGTGCATCACCATGTGGCCGCCTTCGAGCAGGATCGCCGAGTCGCAGATCGACTGGATCGCGGAGCGGTCGTGGGACACGATCAACAGCGTGGTGCCGGCCTTGCGGAAGCTGCGGATGCGGTCGAAGCTCTTGTGCTGGAAGTAGGCATCGCCCACCGACAGCGCTTCGTCGACGATCAGAATGTCCGGGCGGCGCGCAGTGGCGACGCTGAAGGCCAGGCGCATCTGCATGCCGCTGGAGTAGGTGCGTACCGGGTGATCGATGGCCTCGCCGATTTCCGCGAAGCGTTCGATGTCCGGCATCAGTGCTTCGATGTCCTCGACCTGCATGCCCAGCAGTTGCCCGGCCATGAATGCGTTCTGTCGGCCGGTGAAGTCCGGGTGAAAGCCCATGCCCAGTTCCAGCAACGCCGCGACCCGGCCCTCGAGTTGGATCTGGCCGCAGGTCGGTTGAGTGGTGCCGGTGATCATTTTCAGCAGGGTGCTTTTGCCGGCGCCGTTGACCCCGACAATGCCCACCGCTTCACCGGGGGCGATCTCGAAATTCACGTCCTGCAGCACCCAGTGCTGGCGATGGCGCATCGGCGAAAACGGGATCAGCCATTCGGCCAGGCGGCTCCAGCGGGTGGGGTACTGCTTGTAAGCCTTGCCCAGGCCTGTGACGCGTATGTGCCCCATCAGAGTTCATCCACCATTTCGCCGACCCGCCGGCGAAACAGACGCAGGCCGACTGCGCACAACAACAGGCCGATCACGAAGATCGGCAGCAGCGAACTCCACACCGGCCACTGACCGTAGAGAAACAGGTTCTGGTAGCTGCCGATCAGGTTGGTCAGCGGATTGAGTTGCAGCAGACGCTGCACCCACTCGGGCAGGATGCTCAGTGGGTACACGATCGGCGTCAGCCAGAACCAGAATTGCAGGCAGATGGCGAACAATTGCCCGACATCGCGAAAGAACACGTTGAGCACGCCGAGGATCATCCCCAGTCCGGCGCAGAACAGCACTTGCAGCGCCAGCAGCGGCAACAGTGCCAACAGGGCCATGCCCGGCCAGCGTCCGCTGATCAACAGAAACCCGAGGAACAGGCCGATGATGATCGCGAAGTTGATTCCGGCATTGAGCAGCACGATCACTGGCAGACAGAGGCGCGGGAAGCTGATTTTCTTCAGCAGGTTGGCGTTTTCCAGAAACATGTTCTGGCTGCGCAGGGTGATTTCCGAGAACAGGCCCCAGGTCAGCAGCCCGGCGCACAGGTAGACGCTGTAGGCCATGCCGTCGTCCACGCCGGGCAGACGGGCGCGCATGATGTGGGAAAAGATCACCGTGTACACGACGATCATCGACAGCGGGTTGAGTACCGTCCACAGCGCGCCGAACAGCGAATTGCGATACCGCGCTTGGAACTCCCGCTTGACGCTACCGAGGATGAAACCCCGGTAGTCGTGCAGCGAGCGGTACAGGGAAAGCAGCATTCACACCGTCCTGCCGTATAGGTCTTCGAAGCGGACGATGTCGTCCTCTCCCAGGTATTCGCCACTTTGCACTTCGATGATCACCAGGTCGATCACGCCGGGGTTTTCCAGACGGTGCTTGTGACCGGCGGCGATGAACGTCGATTCGTTCTTCGCCACCAGGGTCGTGCCGCTGCCGTTGTTGGTGACCTTGGCCATGCCTTCGACCACCACCCAGTGTTCATTGCGGTGATGGTGCATCTGCAACGACAGCTTGCCGCCGGGCTTGACCACGATGCGCTTGATCTTGAAGCGCGGGCCTTCCTCGAGCACGGTGTAGGTGCCCCACGGACGGCTGACCGTACGATGCAGGCGATAGGCTTCGTGGGATTTGTCCTTGAGTTGCCTGGCCACGCGCCGCACATCCTGCGCACGGTCGGCGTGGGCTACCAGCACCGCGTCGGCGGTGTCGATGACGATCAGGTCTTCAACGCCTACTGCGGCCACCAGCCGGCCTTCGCTTTGAACGAAGTTGTTGCGGCTGTCGATGAAGATCGCCTCGCCGCTGGCACGGTTGTTATCGGCGTCGGCCGGCACCAGCGCGGCCACCGCGCCCCACGAACCGATATCGCTCCAGTCGAAACCGGCGGGCACCACCACAACTTTTTCCGAGCGCTCCATCAGTGCGTAGTCGATGGAGATGTCGGTGATTTCGGCGAACAGCTGCGCGGACAATTCCTGTTGCAGGCAACCGGCGGTTTCCACCGGTTCGCTGGCGGCCATGCAGGCGCGCGCCTGTTCCAGCAGCTCGGGGGCGTGCAGCGCCAGTTCGGCAATCACCGTTGCGGTGGAGAAACAGAACATCCCCGAATTCCACAGGAAATTGCCGCTCTCCAGATAATGGGTAGCGGTTTGCAGATCGGGCTTTTCCACGAAACGCTGGACCTTGGCTGCGCCCCGATCATTCAGCGGGGCGCCGGTCTCGATGTAGCCGAAGCCGGTTTCCGGGGCGGTCGGCACCACGCCGAAGGTCACCAGATAACCGTCCTTCGCCAGATTGACCGCGTGTTCGACCGCGCTTTTGAGCGCCTCTTCATTGACGATCAAATGGTCGGCGGGCATCACCACCATGATCGCGGCATCACCGTGCAGCGCTTGCAGCGACAGAGCGGCCGCCGCGATGGCCGGTGCGGTGTTGCGTCCGGTGGGCTCGAGCAGGAAATGCCCGCGATGCCGTGACAGATGTGCGGCCTGATAGTGATCCTTGCTCTGGAAGTAGTACTCGCGGTTGGTCACCGTGACAATGTCGCCCCAGCCGTCCAGCAGCGCAGCGGCGCGCCGGTAGGTCTTGCCCAGCAGTGACTGGCCGTCGGGCAGGGTCATGAACGGCTTGGGATGGCCCTCGCGGGACACCGGCCACAAACGGGTGCCGGCACCGCCGGACAGAATCACGGGGATCAGCATGGCCTACTCCTTGGCGACGCGTTTCATGTCCGCATCCATCATCATGCGGATCAGGGTGTCGAGATCGGTCCTGGGTTTCCAGCCGAGCACGCGCTGGGCCTTGGCCGGGTTGCCGAGCAGCACTTCGACTTCCGCCGGGCGGAAGAATGCCGGGTCGATCTTCACGTAATCCCGGTAATTGAGGCCGACGTGATCGAAGGCGATACGGCACATCTCGCGCACGGTGGTGGTGACGCCGGTGGCAACCACGAAGTCGTCGGGCTTGTCCTGTTGCAGCATCAGCCACATGGCTTCGACGTAGTCACCGGCAAAGCCCCAGTCGCGCTTGGCGTCGATGTTGCCCAGGGCCAGCTCCTGCTGTTTGCCCTGCTTGATCCGGGCGGCCGCGTCGGTGACCTTGCGGGTCACGAATTCGATGCCGCGCAGCGGTGACTCGTGATTGAACAGAATGCCGCTGCTGGCGTGCAGATTGAAGCTTTCGCGGTAGTTGACGGTGATCCAGTGGCCATAGAGTTTGGCCACGCCGTAAGGGCTGCGCGGATAGAACGGGGTGTTCTCGTCCTGTTGCTCGGCCTGGATCAGACCGAACATCTCACTGGTGGACGCCTGATAGAAACGGGTGTGCGGGCTGAACTGACGGATCGCTTCGAGCAGGTGAGTCACGCCCAGGCCATCGACGATGCCGGTGGTCACCGGTTGATCCCAGGAGGCGGCGACGAAGCTCTGGGCCGCCAGGTTGTACACCTCGTCCGGCGCCGATTTGATCACCGCGCGCTGCACCGAGCAGGCATCGGCCATGTCGCCGTCCAGGTAGACGATGTCGGCTTCAACGCCCATCTCGCGCAGGCGCCAGCGCGAATCGCTGCTGCGTCGCGCCACCAGGCCGTGAACCTTGTAACCCTTGTCGAGCAGCAGTCTGGCCAGATAGGCGCCGTCCTGGCCGGTGATCCCTGTGATCAATGCACTTTTTGTCATTCTTGTCGTACTCGCGTCTCCCAGTCGGACAGGATCGCCCGCAGGGATTGTTGTGTAGTGGTTTGCGGCGCCCAGCCTGTGGTCCTGGCGAGCCGTTGATGGCTGCCGCAGACGCGACGCTGATCAGCGCGGCGCATGCGCGCCGGATCCTGAACCAGTTGCAGTTCGACCTCGGCCAGGTCGCCCATCTGTTCGATGAGGCTGCGGATGCTTTGCTCACGACCCGAGCAAATGTTGTAGACCTGTCCCGGCGTGCCTTTTTCCAGCAGCGCGAAATAGGCCGAGACCACGTCGTCGACGTCGAGGAAATCGCGGGTGACATCAATGTCGCCGACTTCCAGTTGCGACGTCTGCAGGCCTTGCTTGATGCGGTTGATCTGCCGCGCGGCACTGGCGATGACGAAGCTTTCTTTCTGCCCGGTGCCAATGTGATTGAACGGGCGCGCCACCAGCACCGGCCAGCCCTCGCTCAATCCCCATTGCAGGCTGAGGAATTCGGCCGACAGCTTGCTCACCGCATAGGGATTGCGTGGGCAGGGGGGTTGCTGTTCGGTGATCGGCAGGGCGGACTCATCGACCTGGCCGTAGACGTCGCCCGAGCTGACATACAGGAACGTGCCCTTGAAGCCGCGGGCCTTGAGGGCCTGCAACAGGTTCAGGGTGCCGAGCAGGTTGATGTCGAAGGTACGTGCCGGATCGCGGAAAGCTTCAGGGACAAAGGTCTGGCCGGCCAGATGAATGACCGCATCGGGCAGTTGCGGCCACAGGTCAAAGAGGCTGTCCGGGTTGGTCAGGTCGTAGGGTGAGGCGGCAGGCAGCAGTTCCCACGACGCGTCTTCCCTGTGCAGACGTGACTGGATGTGTTGTCCCACGAATCCACTGAGGCCCGTGATGAACAGACTTTTTTTCAAACAGCGACCCCTTGGTCTTTAACTTTCACCGCTTCCCACAGGCTTTAAGGGAATGTCTGTCAGACCGAGAGAAAATCCAGACAAGACGACGGGTGAAGTCGTTGTTGTAGTTGTTTGGTTGCCAATCTGTGCCAATTGCGCAGCAATTTCAACAGGGCAAATCGTGACTGGTCAGTTCTCGTCAGCGTAGTCGGGTTTTTCTCGCCGGGCGGTTCCCGAATGCGCGACGGATGTGTTTAGAATGCCCCTCGTCGCGGTTCCCCGAACGCTGCCGGAGTGGGTGTGCAACCGGGTGAATCTGACCAATAAAACAAGAACGAAGACGTGTCCCGGAACACTGGACGAGCATCGGCCCTGCCGACTTGATCCAATGTCAGGCCGTCATAGCGTGAAGTTGCCGGGATGGCGATTTCACCGTGAGATGCCATGAATTTCATTCTCTACTCGGACGTCAACGACCGCTCCATCAGCCAGAGTCTCGGGCGTCCCGAATACAGCTATTACTTCGTGCTCAAGGCCTATCGCCCGGTGCTCGAAAGCCTCGGGCAGGTGCATGTGGTGTCCACCAGCGCCGAGGTCGATCCGCTCTATCGACGGCTGCTCGCCACCGGCGAGCCCAGCGTGTTCCTGTCGTTCACTCCGCCGCAAAATACCCCGACCGACCTTGAATGCCCGACGATCTGCGTGATCGCATGGGAATTCGATTCGATCCCCGATGAGTCATGGGACGCTGATCCGCGCCACGACTGGACGCAAATGCTCGCCCGACAGGGCCGGGCCATCACGCTGTCGAGCCACACCGCCCGCGCGATTCGCCGCGCCATGGGCGAGGACTTTCCGGTACTCGTGCTGCCGACGCCCTTGTGGGAAAACTTCGCCGCCATTCGTGAGCAACATGTCAGTGCGCCGATCAATCCCGGCGCGACCCTGGCGATCAAGGGCTGCATTTTCGACAGTCGCACGCTGGCGTTATCTGCCGACGATCTGTTGCCCAAGCCGCTGACTGCCGAACAACTGGCTGAAATCGAAGCGCTGCGCCCGCCACCGCTGACGTTCAAACGCCGCCTGGTCATTGCCCGCCATTATCTGCGTCTGTGGTGGCTGGGGGCAGGTGAAGAACGGGTGAAGTACCTGCATCACTGGTACTGGGAAGGTGTGCAGGATCTGTTGTCGGATCGCACACACGCCTGGCTCGAGAAACGCCTGCCGGCCATTGCCGCTCCGCATGCGGTGGCCGTGGCCGAGCCACCGCCGCTGGATCTGCCGGACACATCCTCGGTGGTCGAGACCACGGTAGAAGGCGTGATCTACGTGACCGTGTTCAACCCCAGGGACGGCCGCAAGAACTGGCATCATCTGGTTACCGCCTTCTGCTGGGCCTTTCGCGAAACACCTGACGCGACGCTGGTGCTGAAGATCACCCAGAACGATCTGGCGTCCTACTACAGCGAACTGATGACCCTGCTCGCGCAACTGACACCGTTCGCCTGCCGGGTGCTGGTGATGCACGGCTATCTGGACGACGCGCAATACGCGCGGCTCTACCAGGCCGCCAGTTTTTACGTCAACGCTTCACGCTGCGAGGGGCTGTGCCTGCCGTTGATGGAGTTCATGTCCAGCGGCAAACCGGTGATCGCCCCGGATCACACGGCCATGGAAGACTACATCGACGACACGGTGGCCTTCGTCGTCGGGTCCAGCGAAGAACTGACGATCTGGCCTCAGGACACCCGGATCATTTACCGCACGCTGCGCTATCGGCCGGACTGGGCTTCGCTCAAAAGCGCCTATGAAAACAGCTACCGGATGGCCAAGGCGCAGCCGCAGGATTACGTGCGCATGTCCGCCGCCGCTGTCGAACGCATGCACGACTACTGCGCTTTCGCCCCGGTGCAGCGACGCATGGCGGACTTTTTCGGTCTCGAGCCATTGGCCGCCGATGCCGCCCCTGTGACGGACAACGCCTCATGCTGATCATCATTCATTCGGAAACCAACCAGCACACCATCGCGCAAAACCTGGGCCGTTCGGAGTACAGCTATTACTTCGTGCTCAAGGAATACCGGCCAGTGCTCGAACGTCTTGGGCGTGTGGTGGAAGTCGTCGACCCGGCGCGCGAAGTCGATGCGCTGTATCTGGAATGCCTGGCCCGTGGCGAACCTTGTGTGTTTCTGTCGTTTTCGCCGCCGCACCGCACGCCGATTCATCTGGCGTGCCCGACGTTGCCGGTGTTCGCCTGGGAATTCAGCACTATCCCCAACGAACCCTTTGACAACGAGCCGCGCAATGACTGGCGCACGGTGCTCCAGGCCTGCGGCGCGGCGATCACCCATTCCAGCTATACGGTCAATGCTGTGCGCGAGGCCATGGGCGCCGACTACCCGATCGTCGCGGTCCCGGCGCCGGTGTGGGATCGCTTTGCGGCCCGTGGCGCGCAACTACAGGGCCAACCCTCGACAGGGCCGGTGCGCCTGACGATCAAGGGGCTGGTCGCCGACAGTCGTCAGCTCAATCTCAATGCGTTCGGCCCGAAGCACCTGCGCCGTGGCCAGGGTATCGATTTCCGGGCACCGGTGCGCGAGCAGGCGTTGCTGCTGGACGGTGTCGTCTACACCTCGGTATTCAATCCAGGTGACGGACGCAAGAACTGGGAAGACATGCTCAGCGCCTTCTGCGTGACGTTTCGCGATGTCGAAGACGCGACGCTGGTGCTCAAGCTCACGCACCACGATGCCGAAGAGGCGCTCAGCGACATTCTTCATCACCTGTACAAGAACCAGTCCTACCGCTGTCGCATCGTGCTGATTTACGGCTACCTCGCAGATGCGGACTACGAGCGGCTGGTGCAGGCCACCCGGTATGTGGTCAACACGTCCTACGGCGAGGGCCAGTGTCTGCCGCTGATGGAGTTCATGTCCTGCGGCAAGCCGGCCGTGGCGCCGCGGACCACGGCGATGATCGATTACCTGAGCACCGATAACGCATTCGTGGTGGAGTCCACCGATGAACTCACCGCCTGGCCTCACGATCCGCGCAAGGCGTTCCGCACGTTGCGCTATATGACCAACTGGGCGTCGGTCTGTGTGGCCTATCGCAACAGCTATGAGGTGGCGAAGAACGATCCCCGGCGCTATGCGCAGATGTCGGCGCAGGCCGTTGCCAGCCTGCAGGCGTTCTGCTGCCAAGCCGTGGCCGAACAGCGTTTGCGCGATTTTCTTGCTCAAGTGCACGAGCTGCGCACTGTGACTGCAACGGAAGCCACAGACGCATGATCCGCGAATGGCTGAAGCGCTGGCGTCCGGTTGCGCAATCAGTGCCCGTCTCATTGCCGGTTGCTGCGCCAGAGCCGCTGGCTGCCAGCGTGTCGCCGCGGGACGTCGGTCTGCACGACGCCATGCTCGACGGCTGGTTTCACGGCGACAGTGGCGAGTTGCTCAAGGGCTTTGCCATTGACGCGCACGACACCCTGCTCGACGTGGGTTGCGGTGAGGGTGTGGCGACATTGTTCGCCGTACGCCAGGGCGCCTCGGTGATCTTCACCGACAGCGAACACGACAAGGTGCGCGACCTCGCCCGGCAAGTCGACGCGCAGAGCCGCAAGGCCAGTCTCGGTCTGGTCAGCAACAGCCTGCCACTACCGCTGAGCGATGGCTGTGCGAGCAAGGTCGTGTGCATGGAGGTGCTGGAACACATCGACCAGCCCGAGCCGTTCATGGCCGAACTGGTGCGCATGGGACGGCCCGGTGCGTTGTACCTGCTCAGCGTGCCGGCACCGGTGGGGGAGCATTTGCAGCAGGGCATCGCCCCGGCGAGTTATTACCAGTCACCCAACCATGTGCAGATCTTTACCCCGGAACGCTTCGCGGCGCTGGTGGAGGAGGCCGGTCTGGTGATCGAGCATCGCCAGGCCACGGGGTTTTTCTGGGTCATGGGCATGATCTTTTTCTGGGCCAGCGAACGGGCTGCCGGACGTGACCTCGGCGGTGCCGTGCGCGACCGGATCCAGGCGCCGTATCCACCGTTGATGGAGAGCTGGGCCAGGACCTGGCAGGACTTGCTGGCGCAGCCCGATGGCCTGGCGATCAAGCAGATGCTCGACCGGTTCATGCCCAAGAGTCAGGTGATCATTGCCCGCAAACCGCTCGATGCAGGACCTGTGTCATGAGCGGGAAACGCATCATGGACATCGAAGTGCTGCGAGCTATCGCGGTACTCGGCGTACTGTTTCATCACTTGCAGGGAAGTCTGTTCACCGACCCGGTGCCGCTGCTTGAAAGGATCCATGCCTGGGCGCAGCCGTGGTGGGGCGTTGACCTGTTTTTTGCGATCTCGGGTTTTGTCATCGCCCGCAGCCTGATCCCGGCGCTGCGCGGTTGCAGCAATCGCCAGGAATACTGGGAGCAGACGCGCAATTTCTGGCTGCGCCGGGCGTTTCGTCTGTTGCCGTCGGCCTGGCTGTGGCTGGCGCTGATGCTGCTGGCGTGCGTGTTTCTGAATCGATCAGGCGCGTTCGGCACCTGGTCCGCCAACGTCCAGGCCACGTTGGCCGGGGTGCTGCAGTACGCCAACTTCCGCTTTGCCGATGCGTTCTTTCATTACGAATACGGCAGCAGTTTCGTCTACTGGAGTCTGGCACTGGAGGAGCAGTTCTACCTGTTGTTCCCGTTGTTGATCCTGCTGTGCCGCAAGCATCTGGTGTGGGCATTGCTGGCGCTGGTGGCGGTGCAGCTGTTTACGGTACGCACGCCGCTGCTGATGGTGATTCGCACCGATGCGCTGGCGCTGGGTGTGCTGTTGGCCATGTGCAGCGTGCAACCGGGTTATCGCCGCTGGGAGCCGGTATTCCTGCGTCGGCCATGGGCCGGATTGTTGGCGCTGGTCGGGCTCGGCGCGTTGCTGAGCTTCATGGCCACCGACCGATTCACCTTTGCCGCTTACCGCATCGGGTCCATCGCCGTGCTCAGTGCCGTGCTGGTATGGATCGCTTCGTACAACCGCGACTACCTGCTGCCGGCCGGTGGTCTGCAACGACTGATGGCCTGGATCGGCAGCCGCTCCTACGGCATTTACCTGATCCACATCCCGGCCTATCAACTGGTGCGAGAGCTGATCTTCCGTTTGCAAAGCGCCGGTCTGCCGAGCCCGGCGGGGCATCCGATCGTGACGCTGCTGATTGCCGGTGGCCTGATCGTGCTGCTCAGCGAACTCAATTACCGTTTGATTGAAATGCCCATGCGCAATCGAGGCGCCGCTCTGGTGAAACGCCTCGGCACCTCGCGAACTGTCGTCTCGTCCTCTGGAGCCACCTCATGCTGAGCCTTTTGAAAAAACTCACGGCGGCTCCGGCCCCCGCACAAGCTGTCGCACCGGTCGCCGACAAGGTGGACCCTTACATGCTCGGCCTGCACGACGCGATGCTCAGCGGCTGGTTCAACCAGGAAACCGGTGAGTTGTTCAAAGGCTTCCCGGTGACCGCCGATGACACCTTGCTCGACGTTGGCTGCGGCGACGGTGGCAACGTGCATTTCTGCGGCATGCGCGGGGCGAAGATCATCATCGCCGACATCGACGGTGCCAAGGTCGAAGCCACTCGTCAGCGCCTGAGCGATACGCCGGCGCGTGGCGTCGAATGCCATGTGACCGACTGCAATCCGCTGCCGATCGCCGATGGCACCGCCACTCGCGTGGTGTCCACTGAAGTCATCGAGCACGTCGACGACCCGGCGCAGTTCCTTGCCGAACTGGTGCGCGTCGGTCAGTCGGGCGCGCTGTACTTGCTGAGCGTGCCGCATCCCAGCTCCGAAGACCTGCAAAAGGACATCGCCGCGCCGGAGTATTTTCAGAAGCCCAACCACATTCGCATCATCAGCGAGGAGCAGTTCAAGGCGATGGTCAGCGAAGCGGGACTCGAGATCATCAGCCACAGCCAGTACGGCTTTTACTGGTCGATGTGGATGATGCTGTTCTGGGAGGCCAAGGTCGAGTTCAGCAACCCGGATCATCCGCTGCTCAACCATTGGGCCGAGACCTGGCAAGCGGTGCTCGACTCGCCGCGCGGCGCGCAGATCAAGCAGGCGCTGGATGCGGTGGTGGCGAAAAGTCAGGTCATCATCGCCCGCAAGCCCTGAATGCTTTTGTGTAACCTTGCAGCCTGATGTCTCAGGGATCTGCAAGGTATGCGCTTTATCATCGGCTGGTCTGCCCTGGTGGCTGTGTTGCTGCTGTGTGCTTGTGAGCGACAGGACGCAGCGCCGCTCGATCAGCAGCTTTACGTCTGGCAACGGCAATGGACCGCGGCCCATGAACCCGCCCTGAACGACAGTCGCAACGACTTTTCGACGTTGCGGGTCTTGGCGTTGCAGGTCTTCCCGAATGCCGGATGGAGTCGGGCACGCGTCGATTCTGCGCTGCTGAAACGCGATGCCCGGCCGTTGATTGCGGTGATTCGCCTCGACGGCCAGCTCAAGGCGCTCGACCCGCCAGCGGTCACGGCGCAGATCCTTCAATTGCTCGCCGATTGGCAAGGTCAGGGACTCACGCTGGCCGGCATCGAGATCGACCATGACGCCGGCAATGCCCGCCTGCCTGCTTACACCGAATTCCTCACTCACTTGCGCGGCGTATTGCCGGCCAACCTGCCCCTGAGCATCACTGCGTTACCTGCCTGGCTCGACAGCCCGCAATTGCCGGCGCTGCTGGCGACCGTCGACAGCAGTGTGTTGCAGGTGCACGCCGTCAGCGATCCGCGTCGCGGTCTGTTCGATCCCGAGCAGGCGCGGCGCTGGGCCAAGGCCTGGGGGCGGGTGACCGACAAACCGTTTTATCTGGCGCTGCCGGCCTATGGCGTGGCGCTGTTGGCGGATGTCGATGGCGCCCCGGTGGTGGAAAGCGAAGTGCCGCTCGAGCGCGGTGGTCAGCGACGCGAACTGCTCGCCGATCCGCAACAACTCGGCCGACTGGCCAAGGCGTTACGCGAGGATCGCCCGGCGCATCTGGCCGGCCTGATCTGGTTTCGGCTGCCGTTGGCCGGCGACCGCAGAGCCTGGAGCCTGAACACGCTGCGCGCGGTGGCCCGAGGCGATGCGTTGAGCAGCCAGCTCGGCGTGGTGTTTACCGAACAGAATGGCCTGCAAGACATTGCCCTGCGTAACGTCGGTAACCTCGACAGCGCCTGGCCCGCCCGCATCACCCTCAAGGCCCGGGGCTGCGAAGGCGCTGACGCGCTCGCCGGTTATGCGTTGCAACAGACGGCGGATCTGCTTACCTTCACCCGCCTGCGCGACGGCCGATTGCCGGCGGGCGGGCAGCGTGCGATCGGTTGGGCACGCTGCGCAAATATTGATCAAGGAGGTTCGCATGTTGACCCGTAACTGGCCCCGCCACCTGCTTTGCCTGAGCCTCAGCCTGCCGCTGGGCTCGGCGCTGGCCTGCGGCCCGGACTTCCCGATGCGTCTGCTTGATGATCGCGGGCAATCGCTGGCGCAAATGCCGGAGGGCAACTTCAGATTCGAGATCAGCCGCCTCGGCAAAACCATCGCCGGGCTGAAGAACGTCACCGCCGCCACCCACCATCCGGATGACATCTATGCCGAGGCGCCAGAACCCGCCGAGGTGCGCGAGAAGGCCGAGCAGATCGGCCTGACCCCTGAACAGCAAGCGCTGGTCAAACACCTGCGCAGCCTGACCGACGCCCGTCAGGTCGAAGCGCAGGGCGCGAGCCTGCCGGCGGAACTGCGTCTGTATGTGGCGGGCGCCGTGGCGTTCGGCGCCGGTGACCATCAACTGGCGGTCGAATACTTCCAGCAATTGCTGGCCCTGCCGGCCGATCAGCGTGCGTTGCGCAGCACCTGGGCCGCTTATTCGCTGGGCCGGTCATTCTTTGCCATGAGCAGTGAAGCAGGCGACGCGATCGAAGCCTTGGAAAACGCCATCGACGCCTTCCGCCAGGCGCGGCAACTGAGCATCGACGGTTTCAGCGATCCGCTCGAGCTGGGCGTGGCCAGCCTCGGTGAAGAGGCGCGGGCGCTGCGCACGGCGGGTGACTGGAACAACGCCATCAAGCTCTATGCCGCGCAGAACCTGCACGGCTCGAACGTCGGTTACACCTCGCTCAAACAGTTGATGAACGAACTGGCCGAAGAGCCCGAAGACCGGCTCACGAAACTGCTGCGCGGCGAAGCGGTGCAGCAACTGGTGACCGCCTCGCTGATCAGCCGGATCGGCTGGTCGTTCGGCGATGAGCCGCCGAACGAGAAAAAGCTGGTCAAGGCGCTGCAAGCGAGTACCCGCGGCAGCCTCGACAACGCTGATCGTCTGGCAGCGATGAATTATCAGCAGGGCGATTACGCCAGCGCCAAGGCGTTCCTCGAACACGCGGGCGACAGCGGCCTGGCGTGGTGGCTGCGGGCGAAACTGGCGGTGCGCGATGGCGACAAGAATGCGGCAGCTGCGGCCTACGCGAAGGCCGCGCAAGCGTTCCCGCAGGACGAGTCCTGGGGCGAGCGGCGCACCGCCGACTGGAATCTCGAAACCGTGCAGCCGAAATGCCGGGTCGAAGGTGAAAGCGCCATTCTTGCGCTGCAACGTGGCGAGTACCTGCAGGCCTTCGACCAGTTGTATCGCAGCCAGCACATTTACTGGTTCGACGCGGCGACCGTGGCCGAGCGAGTGCTGACGGTCGAGGAGTTGAAAAACTATGTCGATACCAACGTGCCGGCACCGCCCGCGCTGAGCCAGCAGGAGCGCGACCATTACGTGCCGTTGCCGGTGGCCGCCAGCCTGCGCAATCTGCTGGGTCGGCGCCTGTTGCGTGAGGGGCATTACGAAGAAGCGGTCGGTTATTTCGACAATGCTGATCTGCAGAACAAGGCCCGGCTCTATGGCGAGCAACGCCTGAAGGCCGACTCAGCGTGGTGGCCGACCAAACGTGCCAGCGCACTGTTCAATGCGGCGTGGACGGCCCGTGAGTGGGGCATGGACATCCTGGGCTACGAAATGGCCCCGGATTACGCGACCTTCGGCGGCAACTACAGCCTGGAAAACACCGAGTTGAAAGTCGGGCCGCTGGTCAGCGAGGCCGAAGTGCAACGTCAGAAGGCCAGTGAAGCGCAACCGGATGAGCGTTATCACTATCGTTTTGTCGCCACGGCGCTGGCCAGCCGTGCGGCGGATAATCTGCCGCACACCAGCCAGGCGTTCGCTGCTGTGTTGTGTTCGGCGGCGGGCTGGAACAGCAGCCTGGAAGAGCAGAGTGCTTTGTACAAACGCTATGTCGATGAAGGTCCGTACGTCCCGTGGGCCGTGGATTTCGGCCATCAGTGTCCTTACCCGGACTTCGAAAATGCCGACAAGCGTTACGTCACTCAGGTGACCGATTCGGTGCGTTCGACACTGCGGCCGTACAAGTGGCCGGTGCAGATCGGAGCGATCGTGGCCTTCAGCGCGGTGGCGTTGCTGCTGATCACCCGCCGCCAGCGCAAGGCCCGCAAAGCCTAAGCCTGCTGGACGAACGTCAGGCGCAGGGCGAAGCCGATCAACAAGCTGCCGAACAACCACTGCTGCACCCGTTGGGCCGTCGGGCTGTGTTTCAGCCAGCGGCCCAGCGCGGCGCCGGTCAGGGCGTAGGCGCTGTCGAACAGCAGACCTGCGCCCACCAGCATCGCACCGAGCACGGCGAATTGCGTCAGCACCGGTGCGCCATGTGCCACGATGAACTGCGGCAGCAGCACCGAGCAGAACAGCAGTGCTTTCGGGTTGAGCAGATTGGTCAGCAGGCCGCGGCGGATGGCGGCGTACCACTGCGCATGACTGTCCGTCTCGGTGCTGGCGTTCAGATCCGGCAGCAGCGTGGTGCGCAGGCACTGAATGCCGATCCACAGCAAATACGCCGCCCCGGCGATCCGCACAGCATCGAACGTCCACGGTGCCGCCTTGAACAGCGCCGCCAGCCCCAACGCCGCGAGCGCTACATGACAGCCTCGGGCGATGGCCAGACCCACCGCCGTGGCCAGTGCTGCACCGCGCCCCTGGCGAGCGCCGGTCTGCAGCAGCAGGATCATGTCCGGGCCGGGCAACAGAAAGACTACCGCCAGCGCCAGGAAAAACAGCCAGAGACTTGCCATGTCGCACCCCATTCGTTGTCGATTCGGTCGCCTCAGTCTAGGGCCGAAGGGCAGGGCAGGTGGTTGCGTAGTCCGCTTCTAAAGGCGACTGAATTGGCATAATCTGCGCGCTTTCACCGCTAAAACCATCAGGATCTGCCAACCATGAAACTGGACGCCTTTGACCGCAAGATTCTCGCCGCGCTGCAACGGGACGGGCGCCTGAGCAATGTGCAGTTGGCCGACGAAATCGGTCTGTCGGCCTCGCCGTGCCTGCGTCGGGTACGGATGCTCGAAGAAGCCGGGGTGATCCGCGGTTATCAGGCCAATCTGGATCGTGATGAAGTGGGGCTGGGGTTGACAGTGTTTGTCGGGGTCAAGGTCGAGCGGCACAACGATGAACAGGCCGAGGCGTTTCACCGGGCGGTGACCGCATTGCCGGAGGTGATTTCGGCGTTTCTGGTGTCCGGGGAATCGGACTTTCTGCTGCAAGTGGTGGTGCCGGATCTGCGCGCCTATGACCGTTTTCTCACCGGCTGCCTGTTGAAGTTGCCGGGGGTGAGCGACATCCGCAGCAATTTTGCGATTCACACGGTGAAGACGCCTGGCGCGCTGCCGCTGGGGCATCTGCCGTCCTGATACTTCCCGCATAACGCGGGAAGTCTTCGCACAGGGCTTACATCTGCGTCGCCATCCCCTCGACATTCATCGCCGCCTGACGCAACGCTTCGGAACGGGTTGGGTGCGGGTGGCAAGTCAGCGCGATGTCCTCGGCTGAGGCGCTGAATTCCATGGCCACGCAGAATTCGCCGATCATTTCACTGACGCTCGGGCCGACCAGGTGCACACCGAGGACTTCATCGGTGCGCTCATCAGCGATGACTTTGGCAAAGCCTTCGGTCTCGTGGTTGATTTTCGCCCGGCTGTTGGCGGTGAACGGGAATTTGCCGACCTTGTATGCCCGGCCTTCGGCCTTCAGCTGCTCTTCGGTCTTGCCGACGCTGGCCAGTTCCGGGCGGGTGTAGATCACGTTGGGAATCAGCTCGTAATTGACCTCACCGGCCTTGCCGGCAATCTGTTCGATGCAGGCCATGGCCTCGTCTTCGGCCTTGTGCGCGAGCATCGGCCCGGACGTCACGTCACCGATCACCCACACGCCGGGCGCTTCGGTGCGATGCTGTTTATTGGCGAGCATGCCGCGTTTGTCGGTGCTCAGGCCGACGTTTTCCAGGCCCAGACCCTGGGTGTACGGACGACGACCGATGGCCACCAGCACGTAATCGGCCTCGAGAATTTCCGCGCTGCCGCCCGCGGCGGGTTCGACGCTGAGCTGTACGCCAGTGGCCGAGGAGGTGGCGCTGGTCACTTTCGAGCTCAGCTTGAAGCTGATCCCCTGTTTGCTCAGTGAGCGTTGCAGGGTCTTGCCGGCTTCGCCGTCGACACCGGGGCAGATGCGGTCGAGGTATTCCACCACCGTCACCTGTGCGCCGAGCCGGCGCCATACCGAGCCGAGTTCGAGGCCGATCACACCCGCACCGATCACCACCAGATGTTTGGGCACTTCACTCAGGGACAGCGCACCGGTGGAGTCGAGGATGCGCTTGTTGTCGATCTCCACGCCGGGCAGGGGAGTGGGCTCGGAGCCGGTGGCGATGACGATGTCCTTGGCGGTCAGCTCGATCCGGCTGCCTTGATCGCCGGTCACGCTGACGTTCCCGGGACCGTCGATGTGGCCCCAGCCCTTGATCCAGTCGACCTTGTTCTTGCGAAACAGAAACTCGATGCCTTTGGTCAGGCCGCTCACGCTTTCGTCTTTCTGTTTCATCATTTGCGCGAGGTTGAGCGTGGGTTTGACCTCGATACCGAGGTTGGCGAACTCCGCTCCCAGTGCTGCTTCGTAGAGCTCGGAGGCATGCAAAAGCGCCTTGGACGGCATGCAGCCGACGTTCAGGCAGGTGCCTCCCAGCGTGGCGCGGCCCTCGACGCATGCGGCCTTGAGGCCCAGCTGGCCAGCGCGGATTGCTGCGTTATAACCGCCGGGGCCGCCGCCCAGAATCACCACGTCATAGTTGCTCATGCTGTTGCTCCTGGTTGAAGGATGCGGATCACTAAAAGTAGTTCGAGCTTAAAATTACGAACGTAATATGAGCGTTTCCAGACATTTCGGTCAAGGCTTCAGGCAAGCGACAGGTTGCGCCTCTTTGAATGGTGCAAATGAGTACAAATATTTCACGACTTTCGTTATACCGTAACGATATGTGCAGTGAGCCAAGGGTTTTGGGGGGATATGCAAGTCGATCTGGATGAAGGCATGCCGGTGACCGGGTTGCCGCGCTTTCAGCAAGCGGCAACGCAGGGCCGGCGTTTGCGTCGCCTGGCGATCGGTCTGGGTGCATTGGCCGGAGCAGGGTGGGTGCTGGCGTTTTTTGTCGGGCTGTTTGCGCCGCTCTCGCTGTGGCCCGCGTTGCTGGTCAATCAAAGCGCGGCCTTGCTGGTGCTGGTGGCCGGGCTGCAATCGGCGGGGTGGGTAACGCAATGGCGGGCGCGGGTGATCAATCCCGTCGTGCCGGTTACCGCTGCGCAGGAACCGGTGCCGGACGGCTGGTACGAGCGGCTGCTGGATCGAATGAGCCAGCGCAGTCTGCGCCTGCTCGGGCAGATCGGCGCGCCCACGTTGTGGCTGGGTGGGTGGTCGTTGCTGGTGCTGTTAAGCACCGAACAGACGTGGAATTTGACGCTGCCGGCGGCCGGTGTGGGGTTGTCCGCCACGGTCGGCGCGGCCATCGCCTTGCTGCTGGCGTTCGCTCTGCTGGTGCTGGAGCGACAGCTGGCGCAGGAAAATCCGGCGCAATGGCCCGAGGCCGAAGCGCTGGCGCAGTTGACGCGAGTGGCAATCATCAGTTTGGTGCTGGGTGCGTTGTGCCTGTTGTTCGCCAGTGACCGTGCAATCTGGCCGGTGCGTCTGGCGGTATTGATCGGCATTCTGCCGGGGCTGGTCGCTCTCGAATTGCTGTTGCGTGCGTTGCTGTCGTTGTTCAGCCCGCGTCGTGAACAACTCGAACCGGTGCTGCTGGCGCGCAGTTTTGTTGCCGACCTGCTGCGCTGGCCGCCACAACCTCTGCTCGCGTTGCAGCATGAATTGCACAACCGCTTCGGCATCGATCTGCGCCAGATCTGGGCCTTCAGTTACATGCGTCGCGCATTCTTGCCGGTGTTGCTGCTGGTGGCAGCGGTGGGCTGGCTGCTCACCGGTCTTCACGAAATTCCGATGCAAAGCCGTGGCATCTACGAGCGCTTCGGCAAACCGGTGCAGGTGTTCGGGCCGGGGCTGCATGCGGGTTTGCCCTGGCCGCTGGGGCGTGTGCTGAGTGTTGAAAACGGTGTGGTGCATGAACTGGCGACCAGCGTCGGCGAAAACCCGGCACCCGTGCAGTTGGCCCCGGCAGAAGGCCCGGCGCCGCTCACCGCCAATCGTCTGTGGGACGCTAGCCACGTCAATGATAAATCCCAGGTTATCGCCAGCAGTCGTGGCGATCAGCAGAGTTTTCAGATCGTCAACATGGACGTGCGCTTCGTCTATCGCATCGGCCTGAGCGATCAAGCCGCCCTCGCCGCTACCTACAACAGTGCCGATGTGCCGACGCTGATCCGCAGCACTGCCAGCCGGATTCTAGTGCATGACTTTGCCTCGCGCACCCTCGACGGTTTGCTCGGCGAGGACAGGGTCGGGCTCGCCGAAGAAATCGGCCGCGCCGTGCAAAGCGATTTGCAGAAGCTCGACAGCGGCGTGGAAATTCTCGCCACGGTGGTCGAAGCGATTCACCCGCCGGCCGGGGCGGCCAATGCCTATCACAGCGTGCAGGCGGCTCAGATCGGTGCTCAGGCGTTGATCTCCCGCGAGCGTGGCGCCGCTGCCGAAGCGAGTAATCAGGCGCAGTTGCAGGCCAGCCTCGCGCGGGACCAGGCCAGTGCCAACGCCCATGAAATCAACGCCACGGCCCGGGCGGCGGATCTGAAGTTCAGCGCCGAACAAAAAGCCTACGCCAGCGCCGGCCAGGCCTTCGTGCTGGAGCACTACCTCAGCCAGCTCAGCCAGGGGTTGAGCAAGGCCAAACTGTTGATACTCGACCATCGCCTGGGCGGCAGCAATAACGCACCGACCATCGACCTGCGTACGTTCACGCTGCCGGCAGATCCGGCGCGCACCACCGCTCAGCCAGGAGCCACCCATTGAGCCAGTCGCACACTCACGATCACCATGACCACAGCGGCCACGATCAGGCGCATGGCGGCGGTCATCGCCATCACGGGCATCATCACCATCACCACGGTGCGCCGGAAGAGGCGGGGCCTTTTCCGTGGAAACGCATGGGCTGGGCGGCACTGCTGGTGGCGTTCGCCGTCGCGGCGGCGAGCCTGGTGCAAGTGCGTTCCGGAGAAGCCACGGTCATCACCCGTTTCGGCAACCCGTCCCGCGTATTGCTGGAACCGGGCCTGAGCTGGCGTTGGCCGGCGCCGTTCGAAGCAGCGATTCCGGTGGATCTGCGTTTGCGCACGACCTCCAGCGGCTTGCAGGACGTCGGCACCCGCGACGGTTTGCGCATCATCGTGCAGGCGTACGTGGCCTGGCAGGTGCAGGGCGATCCCGACAACGTGCAGCGCTTCATGCGCGCCGTGCAGAACCAGCCGGACGAAGCGGCGCGGCAGATTCGCACGTTTGTCGGCTCGGCACTGGAAACCACGGCCAGCAGTTTTGATCTGGCCAATCTGGTGAACACCGATGCCAGTCAGGTTCGCATCGCCGATTTTGAAACGCAGTTGCGCCAGCAAATCGATCAGCAACTGCTCGCCACTTATGGCGTGCGGGTGGTGCAGGTGGGCATCGAGCGCCTGACGTTGCCGTCGGTGACCCTGACCGCAACGGTCGACCGGATGCGTGCCGAGCGTGAAACCATCGCCACCGAACGCACCGCCATCGGCAAGCGTGAGGCAGCGCAAATCCGCTCCGCCGCTGAACGCGATGCGCGTATCGTGCAAGCCGATGCCACGGTGAAAGCTGCTGATATCGAAGCCCAATCGCGGGTGGAAGCCGCGCAGATTTACGGGCGTGCTTACGCCGGTTCGCCGCAGCTGTACAACCTGCTGCGTTCGCTGGACACCCTCGGCACCATCGTTTCGCCAGACACCAAACTGATCCTGCGCACCGACGCCGCGCCATTCCGCGTGTTGGTCGACGGTCCACCCACGCTCGACAGCAAGAGCGGAACACAGCCATGAATGAAGTTCCACGTGGAACACATTCGCTGAACAGTCCGTGGATTCAGGCGGGACGTCTGGCGTTTTTCGCCCTGTACGCGGTGACGGTGCTCGCGGCTTTGGCCTGGGGGTTTTCCAATGTCCGGCAGATCGACCCGCAAAATCGGGCGGTGGTTTTGCATTTCGGAGCGCTGGATCGCATTCAGAATGCCGGGCTGTTATTAGCGTGGCCACAGCCGATCGAGCAAGTGGTGGTGGTGCCGTCGGCAGATCGGGTGATCGAGCGACGGGTGGAAAATCTATTGCGCAGCGATCAGGCCTTGCAGGCGGATCGCGTGGCAACCTTCGCCACGCCGTTGAGTGATGCGCTGGCCGGCTCCGGTTATCTGCTCACCGGTGACGCCGGTGTGGTGCAACTGGATGTGCGGGTCTTCTACAAGGTCACCGATCCCTATGACTTCGTGCTGCAAGGCGAGCATGTGCTGCCGGCCCTGGATCGAGTGGTGACGCGCAGCGCGGTGGCGCTGACGGCGGCGCGGGATCTGGACACGATTCTGGTAGCGCGGCCGGAGTTGATCGGCGCTGATAATCAGGCGGCCGAACGTCGCGAACGATTGCGGGGTGATCTGGTGCAAGGCATCAACCGACGTCTCGCCGAGTTGAAGGCGAGCGGGCAGGGCATCGGCATCGAAGTAGCGCGGGTCGATGTGCAATCGAGTCTGCCGGAGCCGGCGGTGAGCGCGTTCAATGCCGTCCTCACCGCCAGTCAGCAAGCCGACAAAGCGGTCGCCAATGCCCGCACGGAAGCTGAGAAACTCACCCAGTCCGCCAACGAGCAGGCCGACCGCACGCTGCAAGTCGCCCACGCCCAGGCCGGTGAGCGCCTGGCCAAAGCCTCCGCCGACACGGCGACGGTGTTGAGCTTGGCCAAGGCGCAACAGCAGGGCACGGACCCGCAACTGCTGTTGCGTCTGTACCGCGAGCGGATGCCGAAGATTCTCGGTCAGGCCGGTTCGGTGACCACGGTCGACCCGAAAGACGATTCACGCCTGATCATTCAGGGAGCCAGCCAATGACTGCCACCACCACCGCACCGAGCCTGTTGTCCTCGGCCGAACAACGCCGCGCCGCACGCCAGTTGACCCTGGCGATGCTTGCCCTCGGCTTGCTTGGTCTGGGGCTGATCTGGCGCTGGCTGATGCCGGAACAGACGGGCGTCAGTCAGTTGTTGCTCGGATTTGCTTCTTTATTAGTGGCTGTGCCGGTAATGCGTTCGGCGTGGTTCAGCCTGCGTTATCCGAGCCTGCACGGCATCACCGACCAGTTGATCGCCCTGGCGATGATCGGGGCCTGGGCCACGGGGGATCTGCTCACGGCCGCGTTGTTGCCGATTATCATGATCTTCGGCCACGTGCTGGAAGAACGCAGCGTGATCGGCTCCCAGGAAGCGATTCACGCCCTCGGCCAACTGACCCGCAGCCATGCGCGCAAGGTACAGGCGGACGGCTCGATCATCGAAGTCGACAACGGCACGCTCAGGGCCGGCGACAAGGTGGAGGTGCGCGCCGGGGATCGGGTGCCGGCGGACGGTCGGGTTTTGTCAGGCCAGGCCAGCCTCGATACGGCGTCGATCACCGGTGAGTCGGTGCCGGTGGAGGCGGGCGTCGGCATGGCGGTGTTCGGCGGTGCGATCAACCTCGATGGGTTGCTGCGAATCGAAGTGACCCGTACCGGGGATGAATCCACCCTCGGCAAAGTCATCGCGCTGATGCAAAACGCCGAACGCTCCAAGCCACCGATCACTCGTTTGCTCGAACGCTATGCCGGCAGTTACATGGTGCTGGTGTTATTGCTCGCGGCGGTCACCTGGTTTATCACCCACGATGCACAGGCGATGCTCGCGGTGCTGGTGGCGGCATGCCCGTGCGCGCTGGTGTTGTCGGCGCCGGCCACGGCGATTGCCGGGGTGGCGGTGGCGGCGCGGCACGGGATTCTGATCCGTAGTTCGGCATTTCTTGAGGAGCTGGCCGACCTCACTTCGCTGGTCGTCGACAAGACTGGGACCCTGACGTACGGCACGCTGCGTTTGCAGTCGATCAACAGTGCGCGAGCGGATCACGGGAGGGTGATGGCGCTGGCTGCAAGCCTGGGCGCGGCGAGCAGTCATCCGGTCAGCCGCGCGTTGACCGGACTGGTCAGCGCGGAAGAGGTGTTGGTGCTGGCCGATATTCATGAGCGGCAGGGGTTGGGCGTAGTCGCCGGGACTGCGCAAGGCGAAGCAGCACTCGGGCGTCCGGAGCTGTTTGCGCAGTTGGGCATCCCGACCACCGCCATCCCCGAGCACGATGGCCCGATTGCCGGGTTGGCGTTGAATGGCGAATTCCTTGCCTGGCTGTTACTGGCCGACACGGTCAAACCGGAAGCGCGATTTGCGCTGAGTGAGCTGCGTGACCTCGGGCTGGGGCGCCAACTGCTGTTGACCGGTGACCGGCAGAGCGTCGCGCAAACCCTGGCCAAGGATGTCGGCCTGCACGAAGTCGAAGCCCAGGCGTTGCCCGAAGACAAACTCAATCGAGTGCTCAAGGAAATCGACAATGGCTTCCGGCCGATGGTGGTCGGCGACGGGATCAACGATTCGCTGGCGCTCAAGGCGGGCGTCGTCGGGGTGGCGATGGGCGCGGGCGGCGCGGACATCGCACTGGCGTCCGCCGACATTGTGCTGATCGGCAGCGACCTGCGTCGGCTCGGCACCTGTGTGCGCCTGAGCCGGCAGTGCCGACGGACCTTACAGGTGAATGTGATCATCGGCCTGGGCTGGACGCTGGCCATCGTGGTGTTCGCCGCCTTCGGCTGGCTCGGTGCGGCGGGCGCGATGATCGCGGCGTTGCTGCACAACCTGAGCACGTTGTTGGTGCTCGGCAATGCTGGACGCCTGCTGCGGTTTCAAGAGCCACTGCTGAAGCTGAAAGCATCGGACTGAGCGAGCATTTTTCGAACTGTGCGCCTGTCTCGCAGTCACTTGAGAAGGCGCACTGAAACAGGGATGACAGCGCGGTGACAGCCGATGTGGCTGATAGTCGGCGACTATCAAATCGATAGCCTGCTAATTTTCAAGGATGGTCTACCCTCAGATCAGACGTCTGAAACCAGGGGGATATTCCATGCTCGCGCAACTTCCACCGGCCTTACAGAATCTGCAGCTTCCGCTTCGCCTGCGACTCTGGGACGGCCATGAATTCAATCTGGGCCCGACGCCCAGCGTCACCATCGTGGTCAAGGACCCGTTGATGGTGTCCCAGTTGACCCATCCAAGTCTCGATGCGCTGGGGGCGGCGTTCGTCGAGGGCAAACTCGAACTGGAGGGCTCGATCAGCGAGGTCATCCGGGTGTGCGATGAGTTGAGTTCCGCACTGCTCGACGAGGACGAAGACAGCCAGCCGGTGCGCAACGTGCACGACAAGGAAACCGACGCCAAGGCCATCTCCTATCATTACGACCTGTCCAACGCGTTCTATCAGCTGTGGCTGGACAGCGACATGGCGTATTCCTGCGCGTATTTCGAAACCGGCAGCGAATCCCTGGAGCAAGCCCAGCAGGCCAAATTCCGGCACCTGTGCCGCAAGCTGCGTCTGCAGCCCGGCGATTATCTGCTGGATGTGGGTTGTGGTTGGGGCGGGCTGGCGCGTTATGCCGCCCGCGAGTTCGGCGCCAAGGTCTTCGGAATCACCCTGAGCAAAGAGCAACTGGCCCTGGCCCGTGAGCGGGTAAAAGCCGAAGGCCTGGAAGACCAGATCGAACTGCAACTGCTCGACTACCGCGATCTACCCCAGGACGGGCGTTTCGACAAAGTGGTCAGCGTCGGCATGTTCGAGCACGTCGGTCATGCCAATCTCTCCGAATACTGCAAAACCCTGTTCGGTGCAGTGAAAGAGGGCGGCCTGGTGATGAACCACGGCATCACCGCCAAGCACACCGATGGCCGTCCGGTGGGACGCGGTGCCGGGGACTTCATCGAGAAATACGTGTTCCCCAACGGCGAGCTACCGCACCTGGCGATGATCTCGGCCGAGATCAGTGACGCGGGTCTGGAGATTGTCGACGTCGAGAGTCTGCGCCTGCATTACGCACGCACCCTGGACCACTGGAGCGAACGGCTGGAAGACAATCTTGAAGCCGCCGCGAAACTGGTGCCGGACCAGGCGTTGCGTATCTGGCGTCTGTACCTCGCGGGCTGCGCTTATGCATTCGCTCGCGGCTGGATCAATCTGCACCAAATTCTCGCCGTGAAGGCCCATGCCGACGGCAGCCATGAATTGCCATGGACGAGGGACGATATCTACAACCCTTGAACTAGAGAATCGGTGAAATCAGCCGGGCGATCCGCATACCGACCTGTTGCAGGCGGTGGACCTCCCGGCTTTCTTCTTTGGCGACTTCGTAGGCCTGGGCGAAATCATCGTTGAGCATCTGTTCCACGCTGGCGGCGAATTCACTGTCGACGGTCAGCAGCATCACTTCGAAATTCAACCGGAACGAACGGTTGTCCAGATTGGCGCTGCCGATGGCGCTGATCTCGCTGTCGATCAACACCACTTTCTGATGGAGGAAGCCCGGTTCGTAGCGGAATACCCGTACGCCGGCGCGCACCGCTTCGAACGCATACAGGCTGGAAGCGGCGTAGACGATGCGATGGTCGGGACGCGAAGGCAGCAACAGACGCACATCAATCCCACGCAACACCGCGAGGCGTAATGCGGCGAACACGGCTTCGTCGGGAATGAAGTAGGGGCTGGTGATCCACACGCGCTCGGTGGCGGCGTGGATGGCTTCGACGAAGAACAGCGAGCAGGTTTCGTAGGCATCCGCCGGGCCGCTGGCGAGCAATTGGCAAAGCACGCCGTCATCGGGATACGCGTCCGGCAGGATCAGTGGCGGCAATGTCCGTGCAGCCCAGAACCAGTCTTCGGCAAATGACTCCTGCATGCACGCCACCACCGGACCGCGCACCTGGACGTGAGTGTCGCGCCACGGCGCCAGCGGAGGTTTTTCACCCATGTACTCGTCGCCGACGTTGTGGCCGCCAACAAATCCGATCAGCCCGTCGACCACCACGATCTTGCGGTGGTTGCGGAAATTCACCTGGAAACGATTGAGCCAGCCGCTGCGGGTGGCAAACGCCTTGACCTCGACGCCGCCGTCGCGCAGCGCCTGCACGTAACTGTGGGGCAGGGCGTGGCTGCCGATGCGGTCGTAGAGCAAATGAATCGCCACGCCTTCGGCTGCTTTCTTCAGCAACAGGTCACGCAAACGCTGGCCCAGGCGATCGTCGTGAATGATGAAAAACTGGATCAGCACCGCTTCCCGCGCCTGGTCGATTGCGTGGAAAATCGCCTCGAAGGTGGCGGCACCGTTGATCAGCAATCGCACTTCATTGTTGGCCAGGCACGGCATGCGTCCCAGTTTCGGCATCGCCCGCAATGAGTCATAAGCATTCGAGGCACGGGCGGTCAGGGCTTCTTCCACCCACGGCCGCCAGTTGAGTTCGGAAATCGCCTGGCGCATCTGTTCGTTGGCCTGGCGGCGAGCTTTGATGTAGCCGTCGAAGGTGCTGCGACCGAACACCAGATACGGAATGAGGGTGAGGTAGGGAATGAAGATCAGCGACAGCGCCCAGGCGATCGCGCCTTGGGCGGTGCGGACGGTCAATACGGCATGGATCGCCGCGATCGAGCCGAGGGTGTGTATCAGGGCGATCAGATAACCGAAAATGTGCGGTCCGAAATAATCCATGGGGCAACCTTGCTCCTGAAGATTCAATGCTTAACAGACCATGTTCCAGGGCGATTGTCGCTATTTGTTTTCAAGCCGTCGGCGCGCCATGAACCGAAACCGGCGGCCGGCGTCTAACGGCCACTACTGATCAGGAGTTTTTCAATGAACGTTCGTCTGCTGGGTTTGGCGCTGGGCCTGGGTTTGGCCTTGCCGGTGGTTGCTCAGGCGCAAATGCTGCAGCCGGGGTTGTGGGAAATGACGTCGAGCAATGTGAAAGTCGATGATCAGGTGATGGATGTGCAATCGATACTCGGCCAGATTCAGGGCCAGATCACCCCGCAGCAACGGGCGGAACTGGAGAAGCAGGGGATCAACATCGGCGGCAAGGGCATCCGCGCATGCCTGACGCCGCAGCAGGTGGCGACCAACGATATTCCGCTGGCGGATCCGCAGTCGGGCTGCAAACAGCAGATCACCGAGCGCGTCGGCAACCAGTGGAAATTCCGCTTCAGTTGCCCGAAAGCCCAGGGCACCGGTGTTGCGACGTTCCTCAGTGACCGCGAGTTCACCACCGTCGCCAACGGCACTTTCAACGCCATCGGGATCAACCAGAAGGGCAGTCTGGAAACCCGTGCGGTCTGGCTGGGGCAGGATTGCGGTACGGTCAAACCGAGAGCGTAAAAATCAAACCGCCTCCACAGTCAGTGGAGGCGGTTTTTTTCAGCGCATGAACCGCAGCGGTAAGCCCTGACAGTTGTCATGAATCCGGTGGTCATGCCAAGCAATCTGCCCCGACACCATCGTCGTGCTGACCCGATGCCGAAAGCTGCGCTGAGCGAACGGCGTCCAGCCGCATTGCGACAGAACCGGTTGGCGTGACACCGCGACACCCCCGGGCTCCGGTTGAACCAACACCAGATCCGCCCAATACCCCTCACGCAAATAACCGCGATCCGGAATGGCAAACAGATCCGCCACCCGGTGGCTGGTCTTGGCTACCAACGTGGTGATCGGCAGCACGCCATCCGCCACCAGCTCGAATAACGCCGGCAGCGCGTGCTGCACCAGTGGCAGTCCGGACGGTGCCTGTTGATACGCTTGCTGTTTTTCCGCCCAGGTGTGTGGCGCGTGATCGCTGCCGATCACGTCCAGTCGATTGCTCAGCAGTGCGTGACGCAAGGCATCCCGATCGCTCTGGGACTTGATCGCCGGATTGCATTTGATCAGGTTGCCGAGGTGCGGATAGTCACGGTCATCAAACAGCAAGTGATGCAGGCAGACTTCGGCGGTGATGCGTTTTTGTGTCAGCGGTTTGTCTTCGAACAGCGCCAGTTCCCGGGCCGTGGTCAGGTGCAGGACGTGCAGGCGAGTGCCGTGACGTCTGGCCAGATCGACCGCCAGAGAGGATGAACGAAAGCAGGTGTCGGCATTGCGGATCAGCGCGTGGGCATCGGGTGGCAATTGGGTGCCGAACCGTTCACGCAAGTTCGCGGCATTCGCTTCGATGCTCGGGGTGTGTTCACAGTGGGCCAGCAGAATCGTCGGCACTTCAGCGAACAGACGCTCGAGGGTGTTGGGGTCGTCCACCAGCATGTTGCCGGTGGACGCGCCCATGAACACCTTCACACCGGCCACTTCGCTCGGATTGAGTGCTGCAACCGTGTCCAGATTGTCGTGACTGACGCCGAAGTGAAAACCGTAGTTGGCCACCGAATTGATCGCTGCCCGGCGCTTTTTGTCGGCCAGCGCGTCAAGGGTAAGCGTGGCAGGGTGGGTGTTGGGCATGTCCATGAAACTGGTGATGCCACCGGCCACCGCTGCACGGGATTCAGTGTGGATGCTGCCCTTGGCCGGCGCACCCGGCTCACGGAAATGCACCTGGTCATCAATCATTCCCGGCAGCAGACCGTTGGCGTCGATTTCCCTAGTGGCGTTTTCCCCTTCGATGCTGCTGGCGATCTTGACGATGCGCCCGTGGCTGACTAACAGATCGGCGTCGAACTCCCGCCCCTCGTTCACCAGCCGCGCATTGCGAATCAACACACTGCTCATGATTCAGAACTCGTTCTGCAAGGCTTTGTAGCCGCGCACCAGGTCGACGTTGGTGCGCGCCACGTCTTCGGAAAACTCCGAAGCGCTGACGCTCACCGGCGGGAATTGCGAGAGGTCGGTGCCTGGGCCGATGCGGGTGGTGGAGGGCACGTAGAACGCGTCCGGCAGATCCCGGCCGTCGACCACCGAGTTGTGCCGTACCACGCAACCGTTACCCACAACACAGTTGAACAGCACGCTGTTGAAGCCGATGAACACCCGGTCGCCGACCGCGCACGGGCCATGCACGATCGAGCGGTGAGCGATGGAGGTGAATTCGCCAATGGTCACCGCCGCGCCGGATTTGGAGTGGATCACCACGCCGTCCTGAATGTTCGAATTGGCGCCGATGGTGATCGGCTCCATCTCACCTGTGGCGTCCACTTCATCGGCGCGGATCACCGCATACGGGCCGACGAACACGTTTTCACCGATGACGACTTTGCCGCAGATGATTGCGGTTTTATCGACGTAGGCAGACTCGGCAATCTGCGGCAAATCACCGGAAGGATTTTTACGGATCATGGTTGGCTCAGGGCTTGGTAAAGAGTGTTGAGGTTGTATTCGAACAGCCCGGTGAAGGTGCTGGCCGGACCGCTGGCGGCGAGAGCATCGGAGTACAGCGTGCCGCCGATGTGTGCGCCGCTTTCGTCGGCGATCTGTTTGAGCAGGCGTGCGTCCTTGATGTTTTCCATGAACACCGCTTTGACCTTGGCCCGGCGAATCTGGGTGATCAGCGCGGCGACTTCGGCAGCGGACGGTTCGCGTTCGGTGGACAGCCCCTGTGGCGCCATGAAGTCGATGCCGTACGCCTGACCCAAATAACCGAAGGCGTCGTGGCTGGTGACAATCTTGCGGTTGCCCGGCGGCAATGAACCGAGCTTGGCTTTCGCCTGGGCGAGGAGGGCGTAGATCTGTTTCAGGTAGGCCTGGCTGTTGCGCTCGTAGTCGGCTTTGTTTGCCGGGTCGGCGGCGATCAGCGCCTTGGTGATGTTGGCGACGTACAGCTCGGCGTTCGCCAGGTTGTGCCAGGCGTGAGGATCGGGAACGGTTTCGCCGTCCTCATCCAGCGAGCGCGGAATCACGCCGCGACTGGCGCTGATCACCGGGGCATGGGTGTCGGTGCTGGCGACCAGCCGATCCAGCCACGGCTCGAAACCCAGTCCGTTCTTGACGATCAGTTTTGCCTTGAGCAAAGCCTTGGCGTCATCCGGCGTCGGTTCGTAAGTGTGGGCATCGGCGTCAGGGCCGACCATGTTGGTGATCTGGACATGCTCGCCGCCGACCTGATGCACCATGTCGGCCAGGATACTGAAACTGGTGACCACCGGCAGTTTTTCCGCCGCCGATAACGACATCGACAGCATCAGGCTGAACAGCACGAGTAGAGCGCGCATCGGGAAACACCTCATTGGGATGTGAGCAAAGGCGGGCGGCGCAACAGACCGTGAACCGGCCCGAACACCACGGACAACAAGTAACCGCCACCGGCGACCAGCACGATGGCCGGGCCGCTGGGCAGCGAGTAGTAGAACGACAGCAGCAGACCGAGCCATACCGAGACGCTGCCAATGAGCGCGGCGGTGACAATCAGGATCGGCAGGCGCCGGCTCCAGAAGCGTGAGGCAGCGGCGGGCAGCATCATCAGGCCGACCACCATCAGGGCGCCGATCGCCTGGAAGCCGATCACCAGATTGAGCACCACCAGCGTCAGGAACACACCATGGGCGACGGGGCCGAGCCGGCTGACCGTGCGCAGGAAAAACGGATCGAGGGTGTCGAGCAGCAGCGGTTTGTAGATCAGCGCCATGGCCATCAGGCTGAGCGCCGAAACGCACAACATGCCGTTGAGAGTTGGCCCGTCGACCGCCAGTGCGGAGCCGAACAGCAGGTGCAGCAAATCCAGTCGCTTGCCGGCGATGCCGAGAATCAGCACGCCGCTGGCCAGCGAGATGGGATAGATGGCCGCGAGGCTCGCGTCTTCGCGCAGGCCGGTGCGTCGGGTGATCCACGCGGCGAGTCCGGCCATGCTCAGGCCGGCACCGAGTCCGCCGAGGGTCAGCGCTGGCAGACTCAGCCCGGCGAACCAGAACCCCAGTGCGGCGCCGGGGAGAATGCCGTGGGCGACGGCGTCGCCGATCAGGCTCATCCGGCGCAGGATCAGAAACACACCCAGCGGTGCCGTGCTGCACGCCAATACCAGGCCGCCGAGCAGGGCCCGGCGCATGAAAACGAACTCGTGGAACGGCAGCCATAAATGGCTGAGCGTGAGCATCAGGCCACCTGCGTGTGAGGCGTTTGCTGGATCAGATCGACGCTGCTGCCGAATGCGCAGCCGCTCTGTTTGATCAGCAGGGTTTGTGGAATGTGTTGGCGCACGGCGGCAAGGTCATGGCAAACCACGACCAGGGTTCGTCCCTGCTCATGCCAGGCGTGCAGGTGTTGCCACAGCAGGGTCTGACCCAGTTCGTCGAGCGCGGCGTGGGGTTCGTCGAGCAACAGCAACGGTGTGTCGGCCAGGCTCAATCGGGCGAGCAGGGCGCGCTGCAGTTCTCCGCCGGAGAGGGCTATCAGGGGGCGATGTTCAAGTCCGCTCAGGTGCCAGTCTTCAAGCGCGGATTCGAGACGTTGGGCCCTGAGTTGCGACGACAGTCGGCGTCCCCAGAAACCGGCAGCGACCAATTCCTGAAGGCTGATCGGGAACTGCCGATCCAGATGCTGTTGTTGGGGCAGGAATGACAAACCGCTTTGACGTGGAACACCCAGCTCGACCTTGCCGGCCAGTGGTCGCTGTAACCCGGCGATGACTTTGAGCAGGCTGCTTTTGCCGCTGCCGTTGACGCCAATGATTGCCGTCAGACTGCCGCTTTCCAATCGAAGGTCGAGCGGCGCGGTGAGCGGTTGGCCGGGTATTCCCCAGCTCAGCTTGTGGCAGCGAATCATGGCTGCTCCCGGCGCCAATGAGTCTCGGCGACGGCGTCGTGAGCATGAAGGCTTTCGGCGTGGATGACTCGGACGTGGAATTCGCTGATACCGGGTGAACGACGCAGTGCCAGGTTCAGGCGGCGGGCAGCGTCTTCGCAGAACATCAGGTTCTGGCCGTTGGCAAGGGCGAAGGCTTGTTCGTCGGCGCGTTTCACAGCGGTTTGCACGGCGGTGCCGAGGGCTGCTTCGGCGTCGTTGATGATGGACGTCAGGGGCAGTTCGTCGACGAATTCGTCCAGGTGCAAATGCAACTGCGCGGTACTGCGTTGACTGTGAGGTGTAGCCAAAATGCCTTGGGTCGAGCCCAACCACGCCAACACGTCGGCGTGCTGCAGCGGTTGGTTGGCAAAGTCGTCGATGAATTGTTGCTGGATCAGTTGCCTCGCCAATGCTGCAGAACATGGGCAAGTTGAGGAATACGCGACGTCGATTTTCAGTTCCACGTGGAACACTTTGTTTTTTAGCTGCGCTGAAACAGTGACGGGATAGGTTTTCCATCCGGCCAGAGGGCTGACCATTGCCGGTCTTCTGAGCAGTAAGTCAGTGTGGATATTCAGATAAGCGGCTTTGGAAAGGTCTTCGTGGCTGTCGAGGAAACGCTGTAGGACCTGGCGTAAAACAGCAGGAGAAAGATTCTGCTGCTCCAGCGCTTCCAGCCCAAGATAGAGCCGTGACATGTGAATGCCGCGTGCGTCTCCATCATCCAGGCTGACGCCCGCATCCGCTTTTGCGGCCAGGCGTTGGCCTTCGATAAACACAGGTAATGCGATGCCGCACATCCCCACCCATTCGAGAGGCAGGGCCTGGCGGGCGGCTTGAGCCGCGACATCCGGCAGAGTCAGCGCGTTCATGAGCAGTTCCATCATGGTGATTGAATTTGATGTTACATTATAACAATTCAAACCACGATGCCTTTTTCATGAACAGGCTTTCATATGCACAGACGCCACTTGCTCAACCTGATGCTGGCCAGCGCGGCCTTTGTTTTGCCTTTTTCGGTGTCCGCCACGCAGATACGCAATGCGCGGATTTCGCGTTCGGATAACAAGCTGCGGCTGGTGTTCGACCTGAGCGGCGCTGTGAGCTACAAGACATTTACGTTGAGCGCGCCGGAGCGGGTAATCATCGATTTAAGCGGGGCCAGCCTGGAGGGCGATTTCAGCCAGTTGGCTTTATCCGACACCCTGATTCGCTCGATTCGCTCCGGCCATTTTGGCCAGGGGAATACCCGCATCGTGCTGGATCTAAGCAGTCCGGTTCAGCTCAATTCATTCTTATTGGCACCTCAGGACGGGCAAGGGCATCGCCTGGTTCTGGATCTGATGAGCGCTTCAGCAGGGCTCCCGGCGAGCGTTCCACGTGAAACACCCCAAGAAAAATCCCACCCCAAGCGCGACATCATGGTGGTGGTCGACCCTGGGCATGGCGGAAAAGATCCGGGTGCAATTGGCGCCAAGGGCGAGCGTGAGAAGGATGTGGTTCTGTCCATTGCGCAACTGCTCGCACGCCGGCTCAAGCGAGAGAAAGGCTTTGATGTGAAGCTGGTTCGTAACGACGACTTCTTCGTTCCGTTACGCAAGCGTGTGGAGATCGCGCGTCAGCACAAGGCCGACATGTTCATCTCGGTGCACGCCGATGCTGCGCCGCGTCTGACAGCCTCTGGAGCGTCGGTGTATTGCTTGTCCGAAGGTGGCGCTACGTCCGCCACTGCGCGGTTCATGGCGCAGCGTGAGAACGGTGTGGATCTGCTCGGGGCTACCAGCCTGCTCAATCTTAAGGACAAGGATCCGATGCTCGCTGGCGTGATCCTCGACATGTCGATGAACGCAACCATCGCTGCCAGTTTGCAACTCGGAAGCACAGTGCTGGGCAGCCTGGCTGGCATCACCACGCTGCATCAAAAGCGCGTGGAGCAAGCTGGATTTGCCGTTCTGAAGTCGCCGGATGTGCCTTCAATCCTGGTGGAAACCGGATTCATTTCCAACGCGCGGGACAGCCAACGGTTGGTAACTGTGCGTCATCAGCAGGCGGTGGCAGACGGTTTGTTTGAGGGCTTGCAGCGCTACTTCCAGAAAAATCCACCTGTCGACAGCTATATGGCGTGGCAACAAGAGCAGAAAGGGGCGCGGGTTTAGCAGCCGGTAATCCGGCTGCAAGTGAACTTCGCGCTGCTGCCGCCTGAGCTGGAGAACCGATTGATCGTCGTCCAGCCCACGCGGCGGTTGTAGCCAACCCAGGCTTCTCCATCGGAAGCGATGCCGGTGAAAAACGTCAGTTGTCCGTAGCGGCTGTTGGTTTGTGCCCAGTAGCGGTTTCCCGCTTGTTCAAAACCACGCAAGTAAATCGTGCTGCCGACAGTGTTGACGCTATAGGCGTTGCCGTTGGCGTCCACGCATGCCAACAGGTTTGCGCTGCGTGTGCAATTGGAGAGCCCCGGCACTTGTGCCACGGCATTCAACGTCAGCGTTGCCAGCCAGATAAACGAGTATTTCAGCGCGGTTTTCATGATGTCACTCGACGGCGAACTGATTGCAGCTTCCGGCCCTTTGTCACTTTGGGCAAGAAGAGAGTGGATTGATTTTGTTGTTATACTATAACATTCATCAGGCAAGGCTTTCCGTGGCTTTCATTTCAAGCGTCCGCTTCCCTGGTGATCTCATTGAAGCCGAAGAACGCGAGCCCCGAGAGATTCCAGCGCTGTTCAGCGACCGTCTGATGAGGTTTATCCAATGTCTTACCGACTTCCCGTGACCGTTTTGTCCGGCTTTCTCGGCGCCGGAAAAAGTACACTTTTGAATTACGTACTACGTAACAGGGACGATCTGCGCGTCGCCGTTATCGTCAATGATATGAGCGAGATCAACATCGATGGCAGCGAAGTTCAGCGTGATGTCAGCCTGAACCGCGCCGAAGAGAAGCTTGTGGAAATGAGCAACGGCTGTATCTGCTGTACGTTACGCGAAGACCTGCTTGAAGAGGTCAGTCAGTTGGCCCGCGAACGCCGCTTCGATTATCTGCTGATCGAATCCACGGGAATCTCCGAGCCGCTGCCGGTGGCCGAAACCTTCACTTTCCGTGATGAGCAGGGGCAAAGCCTCGCCGACATTGCTCGCCTCGACACCATGGTCACTGTCGTCGACGGTATGAATTTTCTGCCGGACTACCAGGCCGCCGAAAATCTCGCCTCCCGTGGCGAATTCCTCGGTGAAGAAGATGAGCGCTCGATCACCGATCTGCTGATCGAGCAGATCGAGTTCGCCGACGTCCTGCTGATCAGCAAGATCGACCTGATCAGCAGTCGCGAGCGGGAAGAGCTGATGGCCATTCTCAAACGTCTCAACCCTCAGGCCGAGATCATCCCGATGGTCATGGGCGCAGTACCGCTGGAGAAGATTCTCAACACCGGTCGTTTCGATTTCGAAAAAGCGGCCCAGGCCCCCGGCTGGTTGCAGGAGCTGCGTGGCGAACATGTGCCGGAAACCGAGGAGTACGGCATCGCCTCCACGGCTTATCGGGCACGCCGGCCCTTTCATCCACAGCGCTTCTTCGACTTCATCGATCGCCCATGGGTAAACGGCAAACTGCTGCGTTCCAAGGGCTTCTTCTGGTTGGCCAGCAAACCCACTGATGCTGGTAGCTGGTCCCAGGCTGGCGGGTTGATGCGCCACGGTTTCGCCGGGCGCTGGTGGCGCTTCGTACCGAAAGAACAGTGGCCGCTGGATCAGGAAAGCACCGCCGCGATCATGGAAAACTGGGTCGCCAGCGTAGGTGATTGTCGCCAGGAGTTGGTGTTTATCGGGCAGAACATCGATTTCGCACAGCTGTCGTCGGAGCTCGATGATTGCCTGCTGACTGATGCCGAAATGGCGCTCGGTACGCAAGGCTGGTTACAACTTCGCGATCCCTTTGGCTCCTGGCACGACGAGGTCGCCTGATGCTCGCCCTGAAACCGCTGCCAGGCAGCACACGCCATCAGTCTTTCGGCGAAACCCCGCAGGCGCTGGTGGACATTCTCGAAAATGAGATCAATCTCGCGGTCTGGCAACGGCAGCTTCCGCTGCACATCGCCGAGTTTGCGGACTTGTTGCTGTCTCTGAACGAACCCTACGCCGAGGCGTTGTGCCTGGAATTGCCGGACGAAGACGCAGATCCGGATCTCACGGGACTGGCCAGCGGCTTTCGCGATCTGGAAGGCTACGAAGGGTTTATCGCCGATCTGAAATGGTTGGTCAGTGCCTTCGCCTGCCTGCTGGGCGCGCGGCGGATCGGCTTGCGCCTGCGGGTGCTGGACAAGGCCATGTGTCCGCGTTTTCACGTCGATCATGTGCCGGTGCGGTTGATCACCACGTACGCAGGCGTCGGCAGCGAATGGCTCAGGGAAGGGGAAATGGATCGTCGGCAACTGGGAAATCCGCAAGCCGAGCCGCAGGAAACGTCACGGATTCAGCAATTGAGTCGGGGCGAAGTGGCCTTGCTCAAGGGCGAAAAATGGCACGGCAACGAAGGTTTCGGCCTGATCCATCGTTCGCCACAACCGACGCCGGGGGAGCGGCGACTGATGCTGACCCTCGACTGGCTCGGATAGCGCGTCAGGGCTTGAGCCACTTCCCCTGGCTCCGGCCCTCGCAATAGGGCTGCAAATACGCCGCATCGGTGGCCACGCCGTAATAGTGGATATCCTGGCGATAAGGCATATTGGCGACTTGCGCGTTGCTGCACACACCGAACGCGCCGGCGGGGCACTGATCGAGGTATTGAACCTCGACTTTCTGCCCGGCCAGGGTCGGCTGGCAGAAACCGTCGTTGAACAGTTTTTCCGGGATGTTGCGGTTCTGCTGGCAGACTTTTACATCGAGCCGCTCCGCCTGGCTGTGCACCACGCAGGCCTGGGCCAACGCCTCGCTCGACACCAGCGTCAGCAGCAACGACCATCCCATCCACCGCATCTTCGACCTCCAGAAAACCTTGATCATGTTGCAGAACATTCCCACCCACGTCATCGCCGGCCCCCTGGGCGCGGGCAAGACCAGCCTGATCCGCCAGCTCATGGCGCAGCGACCGGCGGGCGAGCGCTGGGCGGTGCTGATCAACGAGTTCGGCCAGATCGGGCTCGACGCGGCGCTGTTGACCCGCGACGCCGATGGTATCGCACTGGGCGAAGTGGCCGGGGGGTGTTTGTGTTGCGTGAACGGTGCGCCGTTCCAGGTCGGTCTGGGCCGATTGCTGCGCAAGGCAAAGCCGGATCGGTTGTTCATTGAGCCCTCCGGGCTCGGTCATCCGGCGCAGTTGCTGAAGCAACTGAACGAGGCGCCGTGGCAAGGCGTACTCGCCGTACAACCTTGCGTGCTGGTGCTGGACGCCCAGACCTTGGCGGCGGGCAGACCGCTGCCGGACTCCCAACAGGAAACCTTGTCCAGCGCAGGCCTGCTGCTGTTGAACAAGGCGGAAAACCTCGACGAGCCCACGCGTGAGCAAATCACCCGACAGTTGCCGCCTGTACGGCTGATCTGGACGCAACAGGCGATGTTGCCGCTCTGTGAGTTGCCGGGGCTGGCGGTACGGGCGCAGGCTGGTGTGGATAAGTTGATCGTGCCCCAGGGGTTGGCACAGATGCCGGCGATCTGGAGCGATCCGGCGTTGCCGATCTGCTTGAGTCAGGCACAGGAGGGGGGGTGGAGCATCGGTTGGCGCTGGCATCCGAGCCAGGTGTTCGACGTCGCTGGTGTTGGCCGATGGCTGGAAAATCCGAACTGGCGGCGGGCCAAACTGGTGATTCACAGCCCGGACGGCTGGCAGTCAGCCAATGCGCTGGACAATGCCAAGCTCAGCTGGCTACCCAGTGAATGGCGCAAGGATTCCCGGATCGAGCTGATTTTCGACGAACCGCAAGCTGTCGGCGAATTACAGGCCGGGCTGGCTCAGTGTCGGCTTCAAGTCAGCTGACTCAAGGCTTCCACTTGGTGTGTTCCTGACGCCACTGGCTCAGCTCGATCACTTCACCACGCGGTTTTGTCACCTCCACCACGGGAGGCGTGTCATCGAACGGTGCCGGGTAGGGCGCCAGTTCAATCTGCGCGCTGTGTGCGCCGAATTGGGTGATGGTGCCGTTGTGTCGGGTTTCGCCGGTCACGGTAAATTCGAAATTGTAGACCCGGGCCAGGCGCCGCCGACCGCTGGCGTCCTTGATCAGACCGATCTTCTTCAGCGCCACGTTACCGTCGAGCAACTCGATGCCGACATTCACGCAATGCTGTTTGACCCGCTCCAGCGCTCGCTCGCGCAAGCCGTGGTTGTGCCAGAGCCACGCAGCGGCGACGGCGAACAGCATCAGCACGAAAATGTTTTCCAGGGTGAGCATCAACACGAAACTCCAAATGATGGCGTCAGCTTAACTGCGTCGCCGGTCTGTCGTACAGGCTGCGTTTCGTCGCATACTGCGCGGCTTGAATTTCAATCGTTTTACGGAAAAACCCGAATGAAACGTACGCCTCATCTGCTCGCCATCCAGTCCCATGTGGTGTTCGGCCACGCCGGCAACAGCGCTGCGGTTTTTCCGATGCAGCGGGTCGGGGTGAATGTCTGGCCGCTCAATACGGTGCAGTTCTCCAACCACACCCAGTACGGCCAATGGGCCGGCGAAGTGCTGGCGCCGCACCGGATCCCCGAGCTGGTCGAGGGCATCGCCGCTATCGGTGAGCTGGGCAACTGCGACGCGGTGCTGTCCGGCTATCTCGGCAGTGCGGCGCAGGGGCGGGCGATTCTCAGTGGCATCGAGCGGATCAAGGCGGCCAACCCGAAAGCCCTATATCTGTGCGACCCGGTGATGGGGCATCCGGAAAAGGGTTGCAGCGTTCCTGCTGAAGTCAGTGATTTTCTGTTGGAGGAAGCCGCTGCCGTTGCGGATTTCATGTGCCCGAACCAGTTGGAGCTGGACAGCTTCTCCGGGCGCAAGCCGCAGTCGCTGTTCGATTGCCTGGCGATGGCGCGGGCGCTGCTGGCTCGCGGGCCGAAAGCGGTGCTGGTCAAACACCTGGATTATCCGGGCAAGCCGGCGGATGGCTTTGAAATGTTGCTGGTGACGGCCGAGGGCAGTTGGCATCTGCGTCGTCCGCTGCTGGCGTTTCCGCGTCAGCCCGTGGGAGTAGGCGATCTGACGTCCGGGCTGTTCCTGGCCCGCGTGTTGCTCGGTGACAGCCTGGTGGCGGCGTTCGAATTCACCGCCGCGGCGGTGCATGAGGTGTTGCTGGAAACCCAGGCCTGCGCCAGTTACGAACTGCAACTGGTGCGGGCGCAAGACCGGATTGCGCATCCGCGGGTGAAATTCGAGGCCACGCCGATCAGCCTCTGATCATTGCGGCGCTCGCGAACCAAGTCCGCGAGCGCGCTTTCACTCAGGCGTCGCCCTTGATTTCCTGATAGCGCTTTTCCAGCTCCTGACGAATCTGCCGGCGTTGTTGCGCCTGCATGTAGCGGCGCTTGTCTTCACTGTTCTGCGGTTGCAGCGGCGGTACGGCGGCGGGTTTGCGCTGATCGTCCACCGCGACCATGGTGAAGAAGCAGCTGTTGGTGTGGCGCACCGAGCGCTCGCGAATATTCTCGGTCACCACTTTGATGCCGACTTCCATCGAGGTGTTGCCGGTGTAGTTCACCGACGCCAGGAAGGTCACCAGTTCGCCGACATGGATCGGCTCGCGGAAAATCACCTGATCCACCGACAGGGTCACCACGTAGCGGCCGGCATAACGGCTGGCGCAGGCGTAGGCCACTTCGTCGAGGTATTTGAGCAGGGTGCCGCCGTGGACATTGCCAGAGAAGTTGGCCATGTCGGGGGTCATCAGTACCGTCATCGACAGCTGGGCGTTTCCGGGTTCCATAACGTTCTCACGGGTCAAGGCAGGGTTGCTGGAAGAAACACCTCTGCGGGTGCCTGGTCGCTTTTCAAAAGCACCGTTATCGGGACGCCAGGCAACTGGCCGCCGTCACGCCCGAATCGATCTGTTTCCATATATTGCACCGCCTTTCAGCCGGAAGTCCCGGTGTTACCCTGCAAAAGCGCCTCCCCAAGGGCGATTCCTACACCAAAAGCGGATTTTTACTCAGCTCACCCAGACATTTTCATGCTTGCGTGAGCCTCGTTATTCAAGGAGCCCACACCATGCATGCCATCAGCTTTATTCAGGATCTGGCGGTGATCATGTTGGTCGCAGGTGTGGTGACCGTTCTGTTTCACCGCTTCAAGCAGCCGGTGGTGCTCGGCTACATCGTCGCCGGCTTCATCATCGGCCCGCACACACCGCCGTTCGGCCTGATCCACGATGAAGAAACGATCAAGACCCTCGCCGAACTGGGGGTGATTTTCCTGATGTTCTGCCTGGGGCTGGAGTTCAGCTTGCGCAAGCTGTTCAAGGTCGGCGCCACGGCCTTCATCGCAGCGTTCCTCGAAATTGTGCTGATGATCTGGATCGGCTACGAAATCGGCCGCTGGTTCGACTGGAACACCATGGATTCGCTGTTCCTCGGCGCGATCCTGGCGATTTCTTCGACCACCATCATCGTCAAGGCGCTTAACGACCTGAAGATGAAAAACGAGCGTTTCGCGCAGTTGATTTTCGGCGTGCTGATCGTCGAGGACATTCTCGGCATCGGCATCATCGCCTTGCTGTCGAGCATCGCGGTCAGCGGCACGGTGAGTTCCGGCGAAGTGTTTTCCACGGTCGGCAAGCTCTCGCTGTTCATGATCGTCGCCTTGGTGATCGGCATTCTGCTGGTACCACGGCTGTTGGCTTACGTGGCGAAATTCGAAAGCAACGAGATGCTGCTGATCACGGTGCTGGGCCTGTGTTTCGGTTTCTGCCTGTTGGTGGTCAAACTCGAATACAGCATGGTGCTCGGCGCGTTCCTGATCGGCGCAATCATGGCCGAGTCGCGGCAATTGCTGAAAATCGAGCGGCTGATCGAACCGGTTCGCGACCTGTTCAGCGCGATCTTCTTCGTCGCCATCGGCTTGATGCTCGACCCGATGATCCTGCTGCAATACGCGTGGCCGATTGCGGTGATCACGGTCGCCGTGGTGCTGGGCAAGATGCTGTCCTGCGGCCTCGGTGCGTTTATCGCCGGCAATGACGGACGCACCTCACTGCGGGTCGGGATGGGGCTTTCGCAGATTGGCGAATTCTCCTTCATCATCGCGGCCCTGGGGATGACCCTGCAGGTCACCAGCAACTTCCTCTACCCGGTGGCCGTGGCGGTTTCGGTGATTACCACGTTGCTGACGCCGTACCTGATCCGGGCTGCCGATCCGCTCTCGATCAAGCTGTCCGCCGCCATGCCGCAGCGCCTTGGTCGGGTGTTCGGGATGTACGGCGAGTGGCTGCGCAGCATTCAGCCGCAGGGTGAGGGCGCGATGCTGGCCTCGATGATCCGGCGGATTCTGCTGCAGGTCGGGGTCAATCTGGCGCTGGTGATCGCGATCTTCTTTGCCGGCGCTTTCTTTGCCGGGCGGCTCTCGATCTGGATGCAGGACTGGATCAGCGAGCCGAGCTGGCAGAAAGCGTTGATCTGGGGCGGGGCGTTGCTGGTGTCGTTGCCGTTCCTGATCGCGGCCTATCGCAAGCTCAAGGCGCTGTCGATGCTATTGGCGGAGATGGGCGTGAAGCCGGAAATGGCCGGGCGTCACACACAGCGAGTGCGCCGGGTGATCGCCGAAGTGATCCCGATCATCTCGCTGCTGGTGATTTTCCTGCTGCTGGCAGCCTTGTCGGCCAGTATCTTGCCGACCAACAAGTTGCTGGTGCTGATCGCCGTGGTCGCGGCCGCCGTGGCGGCGCTGCTCTGGCGCTGGTTCATCCGGGTACACACGCGGATGCAGGTCGCCTTGCTGGAAACCCTCGACAACCACAAGGAACCATCGGGGCACTGAGCATCCATGGAGGCGTGGCGTTTCAGCTTTCCAGCCAGACGTCCCGCGCCCAGTGCCAGACCGATTCCCAGGACTCTTCGGTGATCAGTTCTTCTTCGCCCGACCACAGCACCACGGTGCCGTCTTCTTCGACGCAGTAGTAGTCGTCACCGTCCTGGCAGATCGGGATCAGGTCGCGCGGCACGCCGGCATCCCAGGCGTTGGCGGCTACGTCCGGCAGGTAGGTGTGGGACTGCGGGTCGGTGACGGTCACCGGCTCCAGGCTGCCGTAAACCACGTCGCTGACGGTCAGCAGAAACTCTTTGAAGACGAACGGGATGTTGATGAAGAGTTCTTCTTCGATTTCCACCAACTGGTCTTCGTCGGGCAATTCCAAAGGAACCGGTACGGGTTCGTTGGCTTCGCGCAGTTGTTCGATGATTTCTTCCACGTCCGGGATCCTCTTGCTTGAATGGCGCGGTTTATATGGGCCGGTTTATACAGTAGCTCGCTATAGATGCAACCGCGAAATAGAAAACCCCGGCCGAAGCCGGGGTTTTTATTGCAGCGGGTAAAACGTTGGAGGTGATCAGCCGTTCTGGCGGATACCGGCAACGAACCACGGCTGGTTGTCGCCCTGTGGACGTTCCATGTTCCAGCTTTCGCTGAACACTTCGCCCTGCTGGTCGAAACGCGAGGTTTTCGACACGCCGCTGAAGGTCAGGGTCGCGATCGTCTTGTCGGCCCGATCATCCACGCCATCCAGTTGCACCTGAAGGTTGTCGATGTAGGTGGACTGGAAGGCATCGCCCAGTTCCGCGCGCTCGCGCTTGAGGAACTCGAACATCTGCGGGGTCACGAACTCGGCGATCTTGTCCATTTCGTTGGCGTCCCAGTGCTGCTGCAGCGCCTGGAAGTGGCTGCGGGCGGCTTCGAGGAAGCGCTGTTCGTTGAACCAGGCCGGTGCGTTGATCACCGGGCGGGCGGCAGCAGGTGCCGCCGAACCGCCGAAGATCGAGCCCATGGCTGCTGGTTTCTGTTCGAATACTTCACGCTGCATCGGCGCGCCGGCCGGAGCGAACTGCTCCTGCTGCTTGCGGCGACGGGCGGCGATGAAACGGAAGATCACGAACGCGATCACGGCCATGATCAGGATGTCGAAGATCTGCATGCCTTCGAAGCCACCGCCCATGAACATGGAAGCGAGCAGGCCACCGGCCGCGATGCCGGCCAGAGGGCCGAGCCATTTAGAAGCGCCGCCGGCCTTGGCCGCAGCGCCAGCGGCACCGGCAGCACCAGCGGTCGCCGCAGCGCCGCCCATGCCTGGGGAAGAAGGAGCCATCTGGCTGGTCTGGTGCGTCGGCGCAGCGCCGGCGCTTTTGCCACCACCGAAGCGCTTGGCGTTGGCGTCGAGGCTCATCGTCAGGCCGATGCACAACGCCATGGCGATGCTAAGAAAACGTTTCATAAAGGGAATTCCCGTTTGTGGAGACACGCGCGCCATGTTGCACAGCTGAAGTGTCACTGGCTAGCGGCAGAGTGTTTCGGGCTTTTGCCTGACAGGTTACGTTCAGCTCGGTCGGGGCAATAAGGCCATGTACTTTTGTCTGTAGGAAAAGGAGATAGGTTCAGCAGGAAATAGATCAGCGGCGCAAGGCCAGCATCACCACACCGGCGGTAATCAGGCCTATGCCGCCCCACTGGCGCAGGTCGAGTTTCTCGCCCAGCAGGATCACACCGAGCACCGCCACGAAGACCACGCTGAGCTTGTCCACCGGGGCGACCAGCGACGCCGGGCCGACTTTCAACGCGCGGAAGTAACACAGCCACGAAGCGCCGGTACCCAGCCCGGACAACAGCAGGAACAGGTAGCTCCTGGCGGAGATCGATCCCAAGGACTGATATTGGCCCGTGGCGTACAAAATCAAGGCCAGGCTGACCAATACGACAATTGTGCGCAGCAGGGTGGCGAAGTCGGAGTTGACGTTTTCGATGCCGATCTTGGCGAAGATGGCCGTCAGCGCGGCGAAGGTGGCCGAGAGCAGGGCCCAGAACGTCCAGGAGGAAAAGAAGCCCGAGCCCATGGATGTTGCCTCCAGTATTCGTGTCCGATCGTTCCCACGCAGAGCGTGGGAACGATGAGCAACGACGAGCTGCGTTTAGATCGCTTCCAGCTTCGCGTACCCGAGCATCAGCCACTTGCTGCCTTCGGCGAAGTTCACCTGCACCCGGGCCTGGGCGCCGGCGCCTTCGAAGTTGAGGATCACGCCGTCGCCGAAGATCGAGTGACGGACAGCCTGGCCAAGGCTCAGGCCGGTTTCCGGAATTTCGCTGCCACTGAACAGGTTGCTGCCGCCCATCGACTGGTTGCCGCCGAACGGCCGGCTGACGCTGTTGGACAGGCGCACTTCCTGAATCAGGCCTTTCGGCACTTCCCGTACGAAACGCGACACCTTGTTGTAGGTTTCGCTGCCGTACAGGCGTCGGGTTTCAGCATAGGTCATGACCAGATTCTGCATCGCCCGGGTAATCCCGACGTAGGCCAGACGCCGTTCTTCCTCAAGGCGTCCCGGCTCTTCCAGGCTCATCTTGTGCGGGAACAGGCCTTCTTCCATGCCCACCAGGAACACGTAAGGGAATTCCAGGCCCTTGGCGCTGTGCAGGGTCATCAACTGAATGCTGTCTTCGTGCTCGTCGGCCTGGGTGTCGCCGGCCTCCAGCGACGCGTGGCCGAGGAATGCCGCCAGCGGCGTCAGCTCTTCGTCTTCTTCGGTGTTCTCGAAGTTGCGCGCGGCGCTGACCAGTTCCTCAAGGTTTTCTACCCGGGCCTGGCCTTTCTCGCCTTTTTCCGCTTCGTGGTAGGCGATCAGTCCGGATTGCTCGATGACGGTCTGGGTCATCAGGTGCAACGGCATCTCGGCGCACTTGGCGGCGAGGTTCTCGATCAGCTCGATAAACGCACCCAGTGCACCGGCGGCGCGACCGGTCAGGCCTTTGTTGGCCACCAACTGGCGCATGGCTTCCCACATCGACACATCGCTGTGGCGCGCATGATCGCGGATCGCTTCGACGGTTTTCTCGCCGATGCCACGCGCCGGGACGTTGATGACCCGCTCCAGCGCCGCATCGTTGCCGCGACCTTCCAGCAAGCGCAGGTAAGCCATGGCGTTCTTGATTTCAGCCCGCTCGAAGAAGCGCTGGCCGCCGTAGATGCGGTACGGAATGCGTTCGCGAAGCAAGGCTTCTTCCAGAACGCGCGATTGGGCGTTGGAGCGGTAGAGAATCGCGATATCGCTGCGAGCCAGGCCGGTTTTCAGCGCGCTTTCGATGGTTTCGACAACGTAGCGCGCTTCATCGTGTTCGTTGAACGCGGCGTAAAGGTTGATCGCTTCGCCGTCGCCGCCGTCAGTCCACAATTCCTTGCCCAGACGTCCGGTATTGTTGGCGATCAGGGCGTTGGCGGCCTTCAAGATGCCGGCCGTGGAGCGGTAGTTCTGCTCCAGACGGATGGTCACCGAGTCCGGGAAATCGGAAGAGTACTGGTGGATGTTCTCGATTTTCGCGCCACGCCAGCCGTAGATCGACTGGTCGTCGTCGCCAACCACCATCAGGCTGTCGCCGCCCTTGCCCAGCAGACGCAACCAGGCGTACTGCACGGCGTTGGTGTCCTGGAATTCGTCCACCAGAATGTGTCGGAAACGCTTCTGGTAGTGAGCCAGCAGGCCCGGGTGGTCGCGCCACAGGTCGAGGGCGCGCAGCAACAGTTCGGAGAAGTCGATGACGCCGGCCCGCTGGCATGCCGCCTCGTAGGCTTCATAAATGCCGCGCATGGTCGCCAGGAACAGATCGCCGCTGGCCTGAATGTGTTGCGGGCGCAGACCTTCGTCTTTTTGCCCGTTGATGAACCACTGGGCCTGACGGGCGGGCCAGCGTTGCTCGTCCAGTCCCAGCTCGCGGATCACCCGCTTGACCAGCCGTTGCTGGTCGTCGCTGTCGAGAATCTGGAAGGTCTGGCTCAGCCCGGCTTCCTGCCAGTGCGCCCGCAACAGGCGGTGCGCCAGGCCGTGGAAGGTGCCGACCCACATGCCGGCCGGGTTGATGCCCAGCAATTGCTCGATGCGGTGACGCATCTCGGCAGCGGCCTTGTTGGTGAAGGTCACCGACAGGATCGAGTGGGGCGAGGCGTTTTCGACCTGGATCAACCAGGCGATACGGTGCACCAGCACTCGGGTTTTGCCGGAGCCGGCACCGGCCAGGACCAATTGACGACCAACGGGAGCCGCTACGGCCTGGCGTTGGGCATCGTTGAGGGAGTTCAGCAGAAGGGAGAGATCATCGCGCATCGGGGCATTCTAGGGTGCGCCGCAGGCCCGGGCAAACCGAGCTTTGCATTAGCCGATGAAAGTGCTGCCCGTGACGACCGGTCGGTCACCGGCTACAGGCGTTGGCCCGCCTGGCGTCGGGGCTTTGGAGGGGGACGAGCGGTGGAAAAGTTTCAGTGAATTTATGATCTGGGGCAGTTTGGCAAGTGGTTCGGCTTGTGTATGCTCCGTTCACGTTTCCGGGCGCATGCTCACACTTATAAGAACAAGAACGTTGCCTATGACCCTCAGCTTCGACCTGTCGGGCCCCTCCGTGGAGCCTCGGGTGATCCGCAAGCTTTACGCCACCCAGATGGCGGTCGAGCGCACGCGCCTTCTTTACCAGGGTTCGCTGTTGCCCACCCTGTTCATGTTGATCAATGGTCTGGTCTGCGCCGCTCTGCTCTGGAGCCCGCAGCGTTACTTCGTGGTCAGCGTCTGGCTGGTGTGGCTGTTGTCGCTGGTGGCGTTGCGAGTGATTCAGGTCGCCGCGTTCGATTCGGCGATTCCCGATCGCCAGGCCCAGCCGATCTGGGGGCGGATGTTCCTGCTCGGCTCGACCATGACCGGCCTGACCCTGGCCGGCGCCGGCATCGCTTTGGTTCCGGCCGACAACTTCATGCAGCAGGCCTGGGTGTTCGGCCTGATCGGCGCCGCGACCCTGTCGGCCAGCGTGGCTTACGCTGTGAGCATTCCGGCCTTCCTTTCCTTTACGTTGCCGTGCCTGCTGCCGGCCATCGGCTACCTGTTCTGGGGCGGTGACGAACTGGCGCGCGGCTGGGGCTGGCTCGGGCTGATTCTGCTCGGCTCCTTGAGCGTCGTGGCGTGGCAGGTCAATCGGCTGATTGATCGTGGTTTGCTGCGGCGCTTCCAGAACCAGCACCTGATCGAACACCTGCAACAGACGCAAACCCGCAGCGAACAGCTCAATCAGGAGCTGGCGAAGGAAATCGAGCACCGGCGCTGCGCCGAGGGCAAGCTGCGCGAGGCGCAGGTCGAGCTGGAAGACCGGGTCGCCCAGCGCAGCCGGGAGCTGGACGTCGCCAACCAGGCGCTGAGCAAAAGCGAGGCGCGCCTGGCTCTGGCGTTGAAGGCCAGTGAACTGGGGCTGTGGGACTGGAATCTGCAGACCGACGAGGTTCACCACACGCAGATTCAGGAGCTGTTCGGTCTTGACCCGCAATACGTTACCGGGCTGCTCAGGCACCTGCGGCCACGCTTGCACCCGGAAGATGTGCCGCCGCTCAAACGGGCACTGATCGAGCACTTGAAGGGGCGCACCGAGGATTATCAGATCGAATACCGCGTACGCCACGGCGACGGCCATTGGGTCTGGATCGAAGACCGTGGACGGGCGGTGGAGCGCGACGAAAACGGGCGGGTCATTCGCATGGTCGGCACCCGGCGCGACATCAGCGTCAGCAAAGGCCTGGAAGCCCAACAGCAACTCGCAGCGACGGTGTTCGAGGCCGCCAGTGAAGGCATCGTGATCCTCGACCCGAATTACGCGCTGATCGCCATCAATCAGGCCTTCAGCCGGGTCACTGGGTATGACATCGACGACATGCTCGGGCGCAATGTCGTCGAACTGCCGTGCAGTCGCGACGCCCGCCGTCATTACGTCGCGATCCGCCACGCGCTGGAACAGCACGGCAGCTGGCAGGGCGAGCTGGTGGAAACCCGCAAAAATGGCGAGTTGTATCCGCAGTGGCTGCAATTGAATGCCGTGCGCGACAGGCGGGGAAATGTGAGCCATATTGTCGGCTTCTTCGCCGATCTGTCGGCGCGCCGTGAATCCGAAGAGCGCATGCGCTTTCTGACCCACTACGACGAACTCACCGGCCTTGCCAATCGCTCGCTGTTCCGCGAACGCCTGCACGAAGCCCATCAGCGCGTACGGCAGGGCGGGCGCCGGAGCCTGGCGCTGCTGCACATCAATCTGGATCGCTTCAAGCTGCTCAACGACAGCCTTGGTCACGAGATCGCCGACCAGTTGCTGCAAAAAATGTCTCGACGGCTGGTCAATGCCTTGCCGGAAGCCGACACCATTGCCCGGTTGTCCGGCGATGAGTTCGCGGTGTTGTTCGACGCCTACGGCAGCCTGTCGAGCCTGGCGCGGGTCGCCACTCGCCTGTCGAGCAAGCTGCGACTGCCGTTGACCGTGGAGGGGCATGAGCTGGTGGTCAGCGCCTCGATGGGCATCAGCATGCTGCCGGACAACGCCCGGGAGATTTCCGCGCTGGTCAGCCAGTCGAACATGGCCATGCAACATGCCAAGCACCTGGGCGGCAACAATTTCCAGTTCTACACCGACAGCCTCCAGGCCAGCACGCTGGAGCGCCTGCAACTGGAAAACCAGTTGCGCAAAGCCATCGAGGACAAGCAGCTCAACGTCTTCTATCAACCGAAACTGTGCCTGGCGACCGGCCGCCTCAACGCGGCAGAAGCGCTGGTGCGTTGGGATCATCCGACCATGGGCCGGGTACCGCCGGGGGACTTCATCGGTCTGGCCGAAGAAACGGGGCTGATCGGGCCGATCGGCGAGTTCGTCCTGCGCCAGGCTTGCTGGCAGGCTTGCGAATGGCAGCGTCAGGGGCTGGCGCCGATCCGGGTTTCGGTGAACCTGTCGGTGCATCAACTGCGGCAGGGCAAACTGGTCAGTCTGGTGCGCCAAGTGCTGGAGGAAACCGGTCTGGCGCCGCACTACCTCGAACTGGAATTGACCGAAAGCCAGTTGCTCGACAGCGTCGAACACATCATCGCCACGTTCCAGCAGTTGCGGGATCTGGGGGTGAAGCTGGCCATCGACGATTTCGGCACCGGCTATTCGTCGCTGAGCTATCTGAAGCGGATTCCGGTGGACTACGTGAAGATCGATCAGGCCTTTATCCGCGGGTTGGGGGAGGGCAGCGAGGACGCGGCGATCACCCGGGCGATCATTGCGATGGCTCATGGGCTGTCACTGAAAGTGGTCGCCGAAGGTGTCGAGCGATCCGAGCAGCTGGCGTTTCTGAAAGCTGAGGGTTGCGATGAGGTGCAGGGTTATCTGATCAGCCGTCCGGTGGAGGCAGTCGGCCTTGCCGCGTTGCTGCGTGAACAGGAAAAACCGCTGTAAAGGGCTACATGCAGCGCATGTCGCCTGATCCGGGGGGATCCAGTTACGCATTGAGCAGGCAAAAAGCCGATTCATGTAGTATAACTACAAGCTTGCTACATCCTCGGCATCCGGCCAAAGCACATCTTTCCATAACAAGAGTCCAGCCCCTTGAATCTGCTGCAACACATCGCCCAGTCACGTCACCTGTTACGCAAGTCGGAGCTCAAGGTCGCCGACCACGTGCTGCTTGACCCTGCGGCAGTGATGCACAGTTCCATGGCCGACCTGGCCCACAGCGTCGGCATCAGCGAGCCGACCATCGTGCGCTTCTGCCGGGCCATTGGTTGCTCCGGTTTCCAGGATCTGAAACTCAAGCTCGCGCAAAGCCTGGCGGCCGGCGCCAGCTTCGGTCAGTTCGCGATCCATGAAGATGACTCTGTTGCCGACTACAGCCTGAAGATTTTCGACACCACCTTGCACACGCTGATGGAGGTGCGCGAAAAGCTCGATCCGCTGGAGCTGCAGCGGGCAGTGACGTTGATGTCCCAGGCCCAACGCGTCGAGTTCTACGGTTTTGGTGCATCAGGTGCGGTGGCGGCGGATGCGCAGCACAAGTTCTTCCGTCTGCTGCTGACGGCGGCGGCGTATTCCGATCCGCACATGCAGGCGATGTCGGCGGTAACGCTGAAGCCGACCGATGTGGCGATCTGCATTTCCCAGTCCGGCCGCTCCAAGGATCTGCTGATCACCGCCAACCTCGTTCGCGAGAGCGGTGCGTCGCTGATCACCTTGTGCCCGAGCCAGACACCGTTGGCCGAGCTGTCGACCGTCAACCTGGCGATCGACGTTCACGAAGACACCGAAATCTATACCCCGCTGACCTCGCGCATCGCTCACCTGGTGGTGATCGACGTACTGGCGATGGGCGTGGCCATGGCGCGCGGACCGAGCCTGGTCAACCACCTCAAGAGCGTCAAGCGCAGTCTGCGCAGTCTGCGGCTGTCGCCCAAATCGGTGAAAGCGCTGGATGACTGATTGTCTTGGGATGAAGGCAATCTTCATCTGCCTGTAACCCCGACGAAGCCAAACCGTCATCCCCCGGGCCTATCGTGAAACTCCCGTACTCGCCTTGGGAGACTCGAAATGGCTCAGCCCTACGAAGAACGCAACAGCGCCGCGAAAACCCGTCGTCAGCAGGAAGACCAGCGCCGCATGGAATTTCGCCGCGCCATCGAAGATCGCTTCGAACTGCGCCAGCTTCAAAGCGAAATCAGCGATTTTCCCGAGGACATCAAACTCAACTACTGGCAGGCCGCGCCGGCAGCTTCCCGTCGAAGCGCTCAACCAGCGCGCTGATCTGCACCCGTTCGCTGCGGATAAACGCCAGGAAAGCGTGGGCCACCGGTGACAGCCGTTTGGCCTTGGCTTGCACCAGGCACCAGCTGCGAAACAGCGGCAACTCTTCGACCGGCAGCTCGACCAGGCCGCCGGTCGCCAGCTCCAGGTTCAGGGCGTGGCGCGTCAACAGCGCCAGGCCCAGACCCGCCACCACGCATTCACGCTGGGCCTCGGCCGACGCCACTTCCTGGGTCTGGGTGAAGTGCACGCGCTTCTCCTTGAAATATTCCTCGCAGGCCAGTCGCGTGCCCGAGCCGGGTTCGCGGATCAGCAAGGTGTACGGTTCGAGGTCCTGCAAACGCAACGGGCCCAGGTGCGCCAGCGGATGATCGGGACGCGCCACGGCGACGATCGGGTTGTTGAGGAACGGCAGAAACTCCAGGCCCATGTCCTGCGGCACCATCGACATAATCACCAGGTCGTCGCGATTGTCGGAGAGGCGGCGGATCACCTGGCCACGGTTGACCACCGTCAGTTGCAGGTTCACTTCCGGATGCTGGCGCTTGAATGCTGCGAACAGGTGCGGCACGAAGTATTTGGCGCTGGACTCCACCGCCAGCTTCAACTGGCCCTGCAGCGAGCCCTGCATGTCCGACAGCTGCATGTCGAGGTTTTCCAGGCGGCCAAAGATGTCCCGGCTGGCGCGCTGGAGTGCTTCGGCCGCCTCGGTCATGTAGAGTTTTTTGCCCACGTAATCGAACAATGGCTGGCCGATCAGCTCTTCGAGCTGACGAATCTGTAGGCTGACGGCCGGTTGCGTGAGCGACATTTCCTCGGCGGCGCGGCTGTAGGATCGTAAATCACACACCTCGTTAAAGATCTGCAATTGACGCAATGTCATACGCATCAATGACTTACGCATTTTCTACCGACTCTGGCCGCTGGCTGGTGCACTGACTATAAGTCTTTACTTATGCCTGACCCAATTTTTATTCATTTTTGTTAATCCCTTGTCAGCGCTAGTGTGGAGCCGAGACCACATGGAAACATTTGGTCACGTGCCGACCTGGGTCTAGCAGGTCGTGGTGCCACCGGCTCAAGGGAACCTCCAAGTGATAACAAAGATCCTGATCGCCAACCGTGGTGAGATTGCCGTACGAATCGTGCGTGCCTGCGCCGAGATGGGCATCCGTTCGGTCGCGATCTATTCCGACGCCGACCGGCATGCCTTGCATGTCAAGCGTGCGGACGAGGCCCACAGCATTGGTGCCGAGCCGCTGGCCGGTTACCTGAACCCGCGCAAGCTGGTGAACCTGGCCGTGGAAACCGGCTGCGATGCGCTGCACCCCGGCTACGGTTTCCTCTCGGAAAATGCCGAGCTGGCAGACATCTGTGCCGAACGCGGGATCAAATTCATCGGCCCGTCGGCGGAAGTCATCCGCCGCATGGGCGACAAGACTGAAGCGCGCCGCAGCATGATCAAGGCTGGTGTACCGGTCACGCCGGGCACCGAAGGCAACGTCTCGGGCATCGAGGAAGCGTTGAGCGAAGGCGACCGCATCGGTTACCCGGTGATGCTCAAGGCCACTTCCGGTGGTGGCGGTCGCGGCATCCGTCGCTGCAACAGCCGCGAAGAGCTCGAACAGAACTTCCCTCGAGTCATTTCCGAAGCCACCAAGGCCTTCGGTTCGGCGGAAGTGTTCCTGGAAAAATGCATCGTCAATCCGAAGCACATCGAAGCGCAGATCCTCGGTGACAGCTTCGGCAACGTCGTGCACTTGTTCGAACGTGACTGCTCGATCCAGCGCCGCAACCAGAAGCTGATCGAAATCGCCCCGAGCCCGCAGCTGACCCCGGAACAGCGCGCCTACATCGGCGACCTGTCGGTGCGCGCGGCCAAGGCCGTGGGTTACGAGAACGCCGGCACCGTGGAGTTCCTGCTCGCCGAGGGCGAGGTGTACTTCATGGAGATGAACACCCGGGTGCAGGTGGAACACACCATCACCGAAGAAATCACCGGGATCGACATCGTCCGCGAACAGATCCGCATCGCCTCCGGCTTGCCGCTGTCGGTGAAGCAGGAAGACATCCAGCATCGCGGTTTTGCCCTGCAATTCCGGATCAACGCCGAAGACCCGAAAAACAACTTCCTGCCGAGCTTTGGCAAGATCACGCGCTACTACGCCCCCGGCGGCCCTGGCGTGCGCACCGACACGGCGATCTACACCGGCTACACCATCCCGCCGTTCTACGACTCGATGTGCCTGAAACTGGTGGTCTGGGCACTGACCTGGGAAGAGGCGATGGATCGTGGCCTGCGCGCCCTCGACGACATGCGCCTGCAAGGCGTGAAGACCACCGCCGCGTACTACCAGGAAATCCTGCGCAACCCGGAATTCCGTAGCGGCCAGTTCAATACCAGCTTCGTCGAAAGCCACCCGGAACTGACCAACTACTCGATCAAGCGCAAACCCGAAGAGCTGGCCCTGGCCATCGCCGCCGCCATCGCCGCCCACGCAGGCCTGTGAGGAATACAAGAATGAGCAAGAAGATCTTTGTCACCGATACCATCCTGCGCGACGCTCACCAATCGCTGCTCGCCACCCGCATGCGCACCGAAGACATGCTGCCGATCTGCGACAAGCTCGACAAAGTCGGCTACTGGTCGCTGGAGTGCTGGGGCGGCGCGACCTTCGACGCCTGCGTGCGCTTCCTGAAGGAAGACCCGTGGGAGCGTCTGCGCCAACTGCGCGCCGCGCTGCCCAACACCCGTCTGCAAATGCTTCTGCGCGGACAGAACCTGCTGGGCTACCGCCATTACAGCGATGACGTGGTCAAGGCGTTCGTCGCCAAGGCCGCAGTCAACGGCATCGACGTGTTCCGTATCTTCGACGCGATGAATGACGTGCGTAACCTGCGCGTGGCGATCGAAGCGGTGAAGGCTGCCGGCAAACATGCCCAGGGCACCATCGCCTACACCACCAGCCCGGTGCACACCATCGACGCGTTCGTCGCCCAGGCCAAGCAAATGGAAGCCATGGGTTGCGACTCGGTGGCGATCAAGGACATGGCCGGTCTGCTGACCCCGTACGCCACCGGTGAACTGGTGCGTGCACTGAAAGCCGAACAGTCGCTGCCAGTGTTCATCCACTCCCACGACACCGCCGGCCTGGCAGCCATGTGCCAGCTCAAAGCCATTGAAAACGGTGCCGACCACATCGACACCGCGATCTCCAGCTTCGCTTCGGGCACCAGTCACCCTGGCACCGAGTCCATGGTCGCTGCGCTCAAAGGCACCGAGTTCGATACCGGCCTGAACCTGGAGCTGTTGCAGGAAATCGGTCTGTACTTCTACGCCGTGCGCAAGAAGTACCACCAGTTCGAAAGCGAATTCACCGCCGTCGACACCCGTGTCCAAGTCAACCAGGTGCCGGGCGGGATGATTTCCAACCTGGCCAACCAGTTGAAGGAGCAGGGCGCTCTGAACCGCATGGGCGAAGTGCTGGCGGAGATCCCGCGTGTGCGTGAGGATCTTGGCTTCCCGCCGCTGGTGACCCCGACTTCGCAGATCGTCGGCACCCAGGCGTTCTTCAACGTACTGGCCGGCGAGCGCTACAAGACCATCACCAACGAGGTGAAGCTCTACCTGCAAGGCGGTTACGGCAAGGCGCCGGGCACTGTGAACGAGAAACTGCGTCGCCAGGCCATCGGCAGCGAAGAGGTGATCGACGTACGCCCGGCCGATCTGCTCAAACCGGAAATGGCCAAGCTGCGTGCCGATATCGGCGCACTGGCCAAGTCCGAAGAAGACGTGCTGACCTTCGCCATGTTCCCGGACATCGGCCGCAAGTTCCTCGAAGAGCGTGCCGCCGGCACCCTCACCCCGGAAGTGCTGCTGCCGATCCCGGAAGCGGGCAAGGTGGCTTCGGCCGGCGGCGAAGGCGTACCGACCGAGTTCGTCATCGACGTTCACGGCGAAACCTACCGCGTGGACATCACCGGTGTCGGCGTCAAGGCTGAAGGCAAGCGTCATTTCTACCTGTCCATCGATGGCATGCCGGAAGAAGTGGTGTTCGAACCGCTCAACGAATTCGTCGGCGGCGGCAACAGCAAACGCAAGCAGGCTTCGGCACCGGGCCATGTCAGCACCACCATGCCGGGCAACATCGTCGATGTGCTGGTCAAGGAAGGCGACACCGTCAAGGCGGGCCAGGCCGTGCTGATCACCGAAGCGATGAAGATGGAAACCGAAGTCCAGGCCGCGATTGCCGGCAAGGTCACCGCCATCCACGTTGCCAAGGGCGACCGGGTCAACCCGGGCGAAATCCTGATCGAGATCGAAGGCTGAGATAACGGCCTCGATACAACGCTTTAAACCTCGGGGGGGCATGTGCTCCCCTTTTTTTGCTTTTGGGGCGCTGCCGCAACGTGCGGCAGCCCCCGTCTGGACTCAGAACGCCATTCGCCACTGGCCCGATACGCCGTGGTGGCGGCTGTCGGTGCCTACCTCACCCGACAAGGCAACACCGAGTGTATGGTTGGTCGAAACGGTGAGATCAAGCCCGGTGTCCAGCGTCAGGCTGTTGCGATCCAGCTCTGCGCCATAAACGGTGTAGTCATGGCCGCCGGTGAGCAGACGTTGCCGGGTGCTGGTGTCGGTCTCGCCGTACACGTGTTTCCATCCCGCGCTGAATCGTGGCGTGAGGCGCATGCCGTTATCCAGCGTGCTGACTTTCGCCATGCGCAGGCCGACGGTGGTGTTGAAGTTGCCCTGGAATTGATCCCCCACCCGGAGCGCCGCCGCCCCGCCTTTCTCGGTGTAGCCGTCACGCTGGTAGCGTTGGTAGCCGAGGCCGGCAAACGGCTCGATGCTGATGTTGCCCCGGCCCAGGTTGTATCCCGACTCGATGAACGCTTGCTGGGTGCTGGCCCGATAGTCGCCCTCGAGTCGGTCATGGAAGCGACCGAACGCAACTTCGCGACGGGTACTGCCTTCATGACGGCTCCAGGTTGCGCCGAACCGAAGTGACAACCGGCCGGTCTGGCGCAAGGCGTAGGCACCCAGGTGCCAACTGTCGAGATCGCCGTCCAGCTCGTTGCTGTCGATGCGCGTGTCGGAGGTGCCGCCCATCAAGCCCAGGTGCCATGTCTCATCGAGGCGCCAGTCCGCGCCGAGCAGCAGTCCTTTGGTGGAGTGCTGCATGGGCTCCACATCGCGATCCAGTTTGCCGCTATGACCGAGGGCTTGCAGCCAGACCCTGCCGCTCTCGGTGTTTCCGGCCGCGTGGCGCGGGGCGTCTGGCGGGTTGTCATGCAGGTTATCGAGTTGGTGCATGGCCGACAGCAGGCTGGCGCTGACCGGCGTGACGCTGCTCAAAGTGGCCTTGGCGAGATTGGCGTTACTGCCGCCCGCCAGTTGCTCGTAGGCGAGGGCGGCCGTGGACTCGTCGGCGGCGAGCAGTGCCGCAATGGCTGAGTTGCCCGGTTGTGAAGGGGACTGCGTTGGCGGTGCCTGGTCAGCCACTGGGGCTTGTTGAGCGGCGGGCGTTTCCGCCAGAACCGGCTCCGGTAAGGGCGCTGGTTTTTCCAGGCTTTCTTCGAGCGCACTGCCGCTCTCTGTCGTGGCGATTTTTTTGGATGGAGTGTTGTCGGCTGTGTGAGCGGGTACCACGGGAATCTCAGTGCTGACGGGGCTTGGGGCCGGTGTCGGTGCGGCCTTTTCCTCACGCGCGGTTTCTTTGGCGAGATCAAGCGGAGCAGGTTTTTCTTTCTTCTTGCGCGAAGGCTTGGGTTTCACTTCGTCCATAACGGGCGCGTCGGACTCCGACTGCTCCGCCAGAGAAAATTCTACGCAACCGACTGCCAGCGCAACCGCCAGGACAAGATGTTGGAGCTTGTATTTGCATTGAATGGGCATTCCGTTCGCCTCAGGTGAAGTGAGGCCAAACTGTAAAAGTCGACGCCGGTGCGCCGATGCCGGGCAATTCCGAGCCGGATGCAGGTGATGGCGTCTGCTTTTGTAGCCCGGGCGCCGGCGGGTAATGAATCCACCATGATTACCCAATCGACCCGACGCCTTTACCTACAACGCCCGCTGAAATCTGGATTGGCGAAATCTCAAAAACTCATCTGCCACTGCCCGATCAACCCGTGATTACGGCTGTTGCTGCCAATCTCGCCGCTGTATCCAACCCCCAGCGTATGTCGTGCGGAAATGCCCAGATCCAGCCCTGCTTCGAGTACGAGGCTGTCACGATCCAGCGAGCTGCCATCGACGCTGAATGCGGTGCCGCCAACGACGAAGGCCTGACGGGTCGAGCTGCTGACATCGCCGTAGGTGTGCTTCCAGCCGGCGGCCATGCGTGGGGTCAGGCTCATGCCATTGTCCAGCGAGCCGAGATGAGCCAGGCGTACGCCGAAGGTGCTGCTGAAGTTGTCCTGAGTCTGGCTGTCGACCTGCAAGGCCGCCGCGCCGCCCTTTTCCCGGTAGCGCTCGCGGTGATAGCGCTGGTAGCCGAGGCTGGCGAAGGGTTCGGCGCTCAGTCGGCCGCTGCCCATGGCGTAGCCGAGTTCGGCGAAGGCTTGCTGGCTGTCGGCGTCGTAATCGCCCTTGGGGCGATCGCTGAAACCATTGAATGCGATGGTGCGTTTGCTTTCGCCCTGATGGCCGCTGTACGCCGCGCCGAGGCGCAAGGCCAGCGGGCCGTTTTGATGCAGCGCGTAAACACCGGCGTGCCAGCTCTCGACATTGCCGTCGACGCCGGTGGCGTCCAGATCGGTCTTCGAATAACCGCCGAGCACACCCACTCGCCATTGCCGATTCAGTGCCCAGTCGGCACCGAGTACGCTGCCTTTGGTGCGTTGTTCCAGGCCGCTGCTGCCGTGTTCGCCATCGAGCTTGCCGTAGCCGCCGATGGCCTGCAGCCAGAGCCGGCCCCGGGCGTTCGGATCATTCAGGTTTCGCGCTTCGGACGGTACGCCGTTGGCGGCGAGGATCGGTGTGTCGCGCGGATCGAGGCCGACCATCAAGCCCGGACTGCCGCCCATCTGTTGCATCGCCGAGAGCATGCTGTTGCCGATCTGGCTGCTGGCGCCGAGGGTGGCGCTGGTCAGATTGGCGTTGCTGGCGCCGGCCAGTTGCTCGATGGCCGCGCCGGCGCTGGATTGCGTGGTGTTGAGCAGGGCGTTGTACAGCGCGTTGTTCTTGCTGATCGAGGCCAGGCTGTTGGCGGCGTTGCTGCCGTTGCCGGTGGCGGCGAATTCATTGAACGCCACGTCATTGCGGGTGTAGGTCAGGTCGACCTGAGTCGGCGTGTAGGCGAGGGTCGGGGTGAGGAACGCGTAGTCACTGGTGACCGCGCCGAACGTACCGTTGACCCGCGCAGCCTGCAGCACCGTGTAATGGCTCTGCCACGGGTACGTGCCGCTGCCGGGATTGACCGCCAGTGTTGCGCCGTTGAGGTTGGCCGTGCCGCCAACCTGAACCGGCGCGCTGCTGCCATCGGCGTTGACGCCGTAGGCGAGGGTGGAGGCGCTGCCCATGTTCAAGTCGTGCACGACGGTCGCGGTGCCGAGACGGGTGTCGGTGCGCAATGTGCCATTGACGTTGAGGTTGCCCACCGAACCACCGCCCGCATACACACCACCGGCGTCCACGGTCAGATTGCCGGCGATGCCGCCCTGGTTGATCAAAGTGGCGCCGTTGCGTACAGCGCCGCCATCGCTGAAGTCGCCGCTGCCGGTGAGTGTCCAGGCACCTTGTTTGATCTCCAGCCATTCAAAGTTGCGGCTGGCACCGAAGCTGCCGCCAGTTGCGTCATCCATCACTACGCGGTCGTAACCGCTGCCGCCATCGACCACGCCGACAAAGCGGCTGCCGCTGCGCAGGGTCAGGCTGTCATTGCCGCCGCCCAGATCCAGCGCCAGGCCGTTGCTGCCGCTGATGGTGCCGCCGTTGATCACGCTGTCGGCGAACTCACCGACGAACTTCACGCCGAAACCGTCGAGACCCTGGATCGTGCCGTAGTTCTGCAGCGTGGTGGCCGCCAGCCCCGAACCGCCGCTGCCGTCATCCACCAGAATGGCGCTGTTGGCACCGCTGATCAGGGCGCCCTTGGCGTTGAGAATGTACCCGCCGCCCAGCGCGATGCCTTCACTGCCGTTGGCGAAACCGCCCTTGTCCACGCCACCGGCACCGACGCCTTGAATAGTGCCGTAGTTTTCGATGTGGGCGATGTTGTCGATGTCCACGCCGTCGCCGTCGCCATTGGCTTGCAACCCGGAATACGCACCAGTGATGGTGCCGTGGTTGATCACCGTGCCGTCGCCATCGGAACCGAAACCGGAGCCGTTGCGCCCGGTGATCTGCCCGTAATTGACCAGCGTCGCCCCCAGATCAGTGGTGATGCCATGCCGGCCGCCGGAAATCACGCCGTAGTTGGTCACGCTGACGCCGGCCGCGGTGTCGATATCGATGCCGTCGAACTTCTGGTCGGCGTTGTGCGAGTCACCGGTGGAGATCTCGCCGTAGTTGCTGATGGTCGTATTGGCGCCGGTCTTCATGCCGTCGCTGGCGTCGCCACGAATCAGCCCGCCCGCGCGGTTGATGATGGTGGTTTTCACCCCGTCGCTGCGCAACGCATCCAGATCCAGGCCTTGGCCGGTGGTCGAGCGAATGGTGCCACTGTTGTCGATCAACAGGCTGCCGCTGACAAAGTTGCTGTCGATGCGAATCGCATCGTTGGAACCGAGAATCTGCCCGCCGCTGCGGTTATAGAGGGTGTAGTTGCGTGCCTGGGTCAGGTCGCCACTGCTGTCGATGGCCCGGCCACCGCTGGAAATGATTTTGCCGGCGTTATCGATGATCACGCCGACCCCGCTGGTTTTGTCCTTCAGGCTCACAGCCTTGCCGCTGTTGGTAATGCTGCCCGGCGCCGAAATCGTCAGTGTGTCGCTGCCGCCCAATGTCTGCGATGCAGTCGTGGTGGTGTCGATCTTCACGGTCTTGCCGTGGGCGGCACTGGTGGCGATCAGCAGGGCAATGGCAAACGACAGGCGCTGGGGCGGGAAGGGCATGGGGGTGAACGTCCTTTTTGTTATAAGCAGGGCGTCCTGTATAGCGGAGGGTTTTTACAGAATGATGTCCGTGGCGGACTCAGCAGCATCTGCATTATTTTGCGTTTATTTCGAGGTTTAAACTCTTTATCTGCACTTTATTGCAGATTAGCGAGTCTCTCGATCTTCTGAAATGCACTATATTGCACTTATAGTTCACCAAACGACCGCAGCAATGCATTTAATTGCAGATGAGAGCCGCATGCACAACCTGACATTGCAGATATTCAACGCCGGCAAATGGCACGACGCGATGGTGTTGAGTTTCGACTCGCCCGAAAAAGGCTTCGAAAGCCGCTGCAGCTTTGGCTACGAGTCGGCGTATCTGGTCGAGAACATTGAGGCCATCGGCTCCCCTTTTTCCAAGGCCGTGAGTGCGCTGTTCCCCCTTGATTGGGAAGGCCGGCGATCCATCACGCCTGCATTCGTGCATGACATCGCGCCGGCAGGCGCCGCTAAAAGGTTTCTTCTTGCACGTCTGGGGCTGGAGAAACCTGCAGGCATCAGTGCCGATCTTTATCTGCTTGGTCGCTGCACTCCAGCTCCGATCGGCAACATGCGGATAAAAGAATCGGCCGAGGCTGTCGATGAGCGCAAGCCCATCGGTTTTCAGCGTCAGGAGGTCGTCAGCCGTGACCACCGCTTCCTTGAATATGCCTATGAAATGGGAGCGGCGATTGGTGGGGCGACAGGGGCCGGAGGTGAGGCTCCCAAGATTCTTCTGGCAGAGAATCACGCCGGTCTTTTGTATCCCGATGCCGTGCTGGATGATGAAAACGTCCATCAGCACTGGTTCGTGAAGTTCGCCCGGAATAAGGGAGGTCAAACCGATCAAGACATCCTGCGCAGCGAATTCCACTACTACCAGGCGCTTCAGGCGCTGGGCATCGAAACCGTCGCGGCAGAAGGTCTGGCGTTAGAGGAAGCGAACAAACCCAGCTTGTGGATGCAGCGTTTTGATCGCCAGGTGACGAGCCGAGGGGTAGAGCGTTTTGCCGTGGAGTCGATTTATTCGCTGGCCGAAGTGACGACGCCGGGAAGCGCTATGAGCCATATGGATGTCATTCGCATGCTCGCCGAACTCTGGCGCAATGCGGGGCAAGCGGATCAGATTCCGGCACTGGTGGCGGACTATTTACGTCGGGACCTGATCAACAAAATTCTTGGTAACTCGGATAACCACGGTCGCAATACCGCAATCATTCGTGACGAGGGCTCGTATCGTTTGGCCCCCATTTATGATCTGGCCCCCATGGTCATGGATGACGAAGGTGTGACCCGCACGACCAAATGGCCAAAAGAGCTGGAGAGGGCGGGAGATGTCGATTGGCGAGGGGTTTGTCGCGCATTGGCGGATATTTCCGATCCGGATGACCCATTGGCAGGGTTGTCCGACGCGCCGGAATCTTTCGAGCGATTGCGTGAAGATGCGCAGTGCCTGGCCGAGTTGCCGGACATTTTGAGCGCCAGCGGTTTGCCTGACCGGACAATGAATCATCCGGGCGTCCACCTGAAAAACCTGGAGCAACGATTGAAAGAGTGGGATCTGAAATGAGCATGACTGTCGCCGAGCGCACCGTGCTCATCGAAAGCATTCAAGAAGCACTGGCTCAAGGAACCTTAGAAATCGGTGAAGCCGTTCGCCGTTTGCGCGTGGAAGTGACCGGGCTGCATCAGACCCAGTTCGCGAGGATGTGCAAGATTTCGGTGCGTACGTTGGTGCACATCGAACATGGAGAGGGTAATCAGACGCTTAAATCGCTGAACGCCGTGTTTCGCCCGTTCGGGCTGAAGATGGGTGTGGTGCGGGTTCGACGCGATAACAGCTGAACCCGCAACGCAACATACTTAATTTCGATTGAGCTTTAAGCGCGGCACTCAACCAACCCCTTCACCTGCCCCTCAGCCGTCTGATTCTCATCGCTCAACCAGCGCTCGAACCCGGCCGCAATCGCCGGCCATTCCGAGTCCAGAATCGAGTACCACGCGGTATCGCGGTTCTGGCCCTTGACCACCATGTGCTGGCGAAACACACCTTCGAAGCTGAAGCCCAGGCGCTCGGCCGCGTATTTGGAGCGGGCGTTGCCGTTGTTGCATTTCCATTCCAGGCGGCGGTAGCCGAGGGCAAATGATTCCTTCGCGAGCAGGTAGACCGCCTCGGTGCTTTTCGGCGAACGCTGCATCGGCGCGCCAAAGGTGACGTGGCCGATTTCGATGCGGCCCTGGGCCGGGACGATCGACATCAGGCTGAGAAGGCCTTGCACCTGGCCGCTGGCGCGGTCGATGACGCTGAAGAAGTACGGATCGCTATGGGCGGCGTGGTTGTTCAGCCAGTCATTGAAGACGCTGCGTTCCGGAAACGGCCCGTAAGGCAAGTAATCCCAGAGTTTCGGGTCGGCGCCGGGGCCTTGCAGCGCGTTGAACAGGTCATCGCCGTGGCGTGCCGGGTTGAGTTTTTCCAGACGGATGAAGCGGCCTTCGATCAGGGTGGTGGAGGGCGGCGGCACGCCTTTCCAGTCAGCAAGTGAAGTCGTCATGTGCAGGCTCCTTAAATGGCTTTGCGAAACTGGATGAAACCCGGGCGTTCGGCGATGCGCTCGTAGAGCTGGATCGCCGTGGCGTTGGTTTCGTGGGTCAGCCAGTGGACCTTGCAGCAACCGTCGGCCTTGGCCGTGGCGTACACGTATTCGATCAGCAGGCGACCGACGCCGGTGCCACGGGTTGGCGGCTCCACCAGCAGGTCTTGCAGGTAGCAGGAGTTTTCGATGCTCCAGTTCGAACGATGGTAGATGAAATGCACCATGCCCACCGCTTTGCCGTCGGCCCAGGCGAGGGCGGCGTGGGTCGGTTCATTCGGGTCGAGAAAGCGCTGCCAGGTGCTTTGGCTGACGGCGTCCGGCAATTCCGTGTTGTAGAAGCGCAGGTAGGCCTGCCACAGCGCCAGCCAGGCGGCGTGATCGGCGGCGCTGACCGGACGGATGTCGATCTGACTCATGGTGATTTCCTTAACGCATCAAGTGAGCGAGGGTTTGATCGTTGATGTCGGGGCTGGCGGCCAGGCCTTCGCGCACGCCGGCGATGTCTTCAGGGCTGCGGTTCTGGCTGAGCTTGCGCTTGCCTTCGAGGCGGTCAATGGGAATGGCGAACCCGACGATGGCCTTGAGCATGCCGTCGATGTAATCGGCCGGGGCGTCGTCGACCGACCAGGGCTGGGCGCGGCCCGCTTCATGGCGATCGGTGAGGGTGCTGACGATGTCCAGCAGCCGACCGCCATCACTGAAGGTTTCGGCGTGGCCATAGGCGTGTACGGCGACGTAGTTCCAGGTCGGCACCACTTTGCCGTGCTCGGCCTTGCTCGGGTAAAAGCCCGGGCTGACGTAGGCATCGGCACCGGGAAAAATCAGCATGGCCTCGGCGCCATCACGCAGGTCTTTCCACTGTGGATTGGCCTTGGCCAGATGCCCGTAGAGCGTGCCGTTCGGACCTTGTTCGCGATGCAGCAACACCGGCACATGGCTGGCCTGCAAGCCTTGCTCGCCGTGGGTCACCAGAATGGCGAGGCGGGTGGCGAGGATCAATTCGTGCAGTTGCGACAGGTCGTCGATGGCAAAGGCGCGGGGCGTGTACATAGAGAAAATTTCCTTGGTGAATGCCTGCATCGTAGGCAGGCTATTGGTCTGTTGTAAGAGCCATTGATGACCAATTTCATAGGTCCATTGCCATGCCTGATTCCACCACGCTGTCGCTGCCGTTCAACCCTGCCGGTATCGAACTCGACCGCCGCAAAGGCCTGAGCCGTCAGCTCTACCAGGCCTTGCGCCTGCGGGTGCTCGACGGGCGCCTGGCCAGCGGCACGCGGTTGCCGGCGAGCCGCGATCTGGCGGCGGCGCTGGGGATTTCGCGCAACAGCGTGGTGCGTGCCTACGATCAGCTGTATGCCGAAGGTTTCATCGAAGGGCGGGTCGGGGACGGCACTTACGTGGCGCAGTTGCCGCAATCGGTGGCGCCAGCGGAAAAATTATCCACAAAAGTATCCACAGGGTTTTCAACAGGCTTACCCACAGCCTTATCCACAATTTCGGTCAAATCCACTGGGCATTTATCCAGCAAAGTTATCCACAGCGGTGCGTTGCAACGGCTTGAGCAGAACCATTTGCCGACGCCACCGAGTGGACCGCCACGGGCCTTCCGGGTCGGTGTTCCGGCGTTCGATCTGTTCCCGTTCGACGTCTGGGCCAAGCTGAACGCGGCGTTCTGGCGCAAGCCCGATTTGCAGCAACTGTGTTACGGCGACCCGGCGGGTGATGCGCGATTGCGCGGTCTGATCGCCGCTTATTTGCGCAGTTCGCGGGGCATGCAGTGCTCGGCTGAGCAAATTGTGATCACCAGTGGCGCGCAACAGGCAATCAGCCTTTGTGCACAGTTGCTGGTGGAGCCGGGCGCCGGGGTGGGCATCGAGAATCCCGGCTACCGCGCAGCGGGTCATGCCTTTGCGCTGGCCGGTGGTCGATTGCATGGCATTGCCGTGGACGAAGAGGGTATCGACTGCGCGGCACTGGCGGCCGCCGAAGATTGCCGGGTGGCTTATGTCACACCGTCTCATCAATACCCGACCGGCGTGGTGATGAGCCTGGCGCGACGTCTGGAATTGCTGGCCTGGGCCGAGCGCACCGGCGGCTGGATCGTCGAGGACGACTACGACGGCGAGTACCGCTACACCGGCGCACCATTGGCCCCGCTGGCGGCGCTCGACCGCCTGGGCCGCGTGTTGTATGTCGGCACTTTCGGCAAGGTCGCGTTCCCGGCGTTGCGCCTGGGTTATCTGGTGTTGCCGCCGGGGCTGGTGGACGCGTTTGCGCAACGGCGGGCGGTGGATGTCCGGCACTCCGAAGTGAGCACTCAAGCGGTGATGGCCGAATTCATGGCGGCCGGGCACTTCCAGCGGCATATCCGGCGGATGCGTCGGGCAGCCCTGAGCCGGCGTAACGCCCTGATCGATGGCTGGCCTCAGGGAATCACGGGGGTGGGTGAGCTGCCGGCGGTATCGGCCGGCCTGCATCTCACGGTGGCGGTTGACAGCGTAGCCCGTGAACAGCAATTGATCGAGCAGGCCGCCAGTGTGGAGGTGGAGATCCATGGCTTGAGCAAGTACTGGCTGCCGGACTCGACGACGCCGCTTGATCGGCGTGCCGGTCTGGTGCTGGGTTTTGCGGCGGTGCCGGAGCCGGCGATCAAGTCGGCTCTGGCCCGTTTGCGTGAAGTCTGGCGCGGTTATTCGTCTTTCGGTTGAGGCTCTGTCTGCGGTTTGAGGAACAGATCACGTACCTGCGGATCGACAATGCGCCGTAGAGCATTATCGACGGCATCGAAGGTGTTCAGTGTCTGACGGGTTTTGTCATCGAGCGTCTGCAGATAGGCATCGGCCGGTTTCAGGTGGGCGATCGTGTATTGCTCATCCGCATCCTTGAGCTGGTCGTAGTGGAAATGCGCCACCCACAACGGCTTGCTTGCGTGGGTCTTGTCGAGAATCCGGTACTCCTGAAAGTAGTCCCCGCGATGGCGGGTGCGGATACGTCCGCGTGGATCCTTGATGACCTCGACCTGCCCGTGGTCGTACAGCCAGTGAAAATAGGTTTCCCGAGGTTTACGTTGTTTAAGCATGGCCGCGTAGGTCGCAATACCTTCAGCGCGGGTGCGGGTTGCGCCTTCGCGCAGATCGCCGCTGAGGGACGTGACGGGCCAGGGATCCTTTTTGGCGTTTTTTCTGCGGGTGATCGCATTGTCGACGTCGCTGGCTGCCTGTTCGAGTCGATCGACCTGCTGCTCGAACATGTCGCGGATGTCTGCGGGAATACGTCCTGGCCGCCTGGCGTCCTCGCGGGTTTTCCGGTTGAAACGGTCGATGTCTGTTGCAAGCTGCATGGCTGATGAAACAAGGTCTTCGTCATCCGCAGGCGCTTTCGGTTCGGGCCGTTGGGTGGAAATCTTGACGAACGCGGTCTCGCTGTCGGCGTCGCTTGCCGGGGCGGTGGAAGCCTGCTCGTCCACCTCGGGGCGTGGCCGACTTTTGGTGATCTTCACTTTGGACTGGGACGTGGAAGGCTGCGGCCGGGACTTGACCGGCGTCGGTCGTTCTTCCGGCTCGGGCAACTCCGTGGTCAGGCGTTCGCGGGCCGCTGCATGGAATTCGCCGATCAGTTCGCGGACCCTGTCGAGCCTTGCCTGGACGAACTGGCCGGGATGGTTGTCCGGCAGCTGTTCGACGCGTTCGCCGAGGCTGGCGAACAGGTCGATCCGCTGTGACAAACGCTCGATACGGGCCGGTTGTCCGGCGGCGTCCACCGCTGTTTTGCTCAGCACAATCAACTCATGAGCGGCGTCGGCAGCGGTGGCCGTGATGACCCCGATCGCGACGCGGGCGGCATTCATGGCAGCCCCCGGCTGCTCCACCACGCAGCGTTCGTAGGAGATGCCTATTTCATTGGCCTTCAGGTCCAGCGGGCCGAAGTCCGGCAATAGAAACTCCAGCTTCGCGGCCACTTTTCTGGCCTTGGTCGAGTGGCTGTTCAAGACTTGCAGGGAGCGATTCAGCGTCTCCAGGCTGACAATCATCTGGTCGCTCAGCGCGGTGGCGACGGTGGCGATCTCGATCTGTTGCTTGCGTGGTACGGGTGTCCGGTGGTTCGCGCTGTCGACGAGTATCTGTGTCGTTTTGGCATAGATCCGCATCTTCACCCGCAGCCAGGAGCCGAAGCAGCGATGCTGACCCAGGGTCAGAGTCATCAGTTTGGCCTGGTGCAGTGAACCGCCGCCTCCTGCCTGGCGCCAGATCTCCAGTTGGGCCAGGGCTCGGGTGTAGTCGTTGCCCAGCTTCGTGGCCCTGTCCAGATAAGTCGAGGCAGAGCGCTCGAATCCGACCTCGCTGGCGTCTTTTGGAAGGGTTACCAGCGCTCGCAGCAGTTGCGTTTTCTCCTCGGTTTCACGCGCTTCGAATTGCTCCAGCTCAGTCCAGGCGGCGTCCATTGTCTGCTTTTTGGAACGACGGAAGGCTTCGATCCGGCTTTTCGGCATGCCGCCGCGCAAGCGCAGCTTCGGATCCCAGTGCCATTGTCCGATCGTCTCGTCATATTTCACGGCCATGCCGATGCGCAGTGGATCGACCGGATCGACAAGGTGCACCGGCTCGTCTTTTTCGGCGCTGACCTGGAACCAGCGCGTGCCGACCTGGACGCAGGTCTTGCCCTGCAGGGTGTACAGATGAGTGAGGGGCGAGGGGTGTTTGCCACTCAGGTCAGGTGAGGGGATCTGGAATCGGTCGAGCATCTCGATGAAGCGCGTGCTGTTGTCCGGTCGCAGCAGTGCCCCTTGTTCGAGTTGAGTGAGATGCGCGGCAGGCACTTCACCGAAAAGGGGTGTCGGATCCAGCGTGACGGAGGGCGTGGTCTCCACAGGGGGGGACTCGGTTTTCTGCGCGGGCAGCCGGCTGGCTTCGCCGGGCTTTTTCGGTCGCGGCAGCCAAGAGTGATTGCGTCGCGCCACGACGTGCTGGGTCAGGATGATGCCGAGTGTCAGCAGCACATCGCCGGTGGATTTCCAGGCCACCACGGTGTCGTCACGTTCATGGGCATCGATCGCCTGCTGGATCTGCGTGATGGTCTGCCAGACCCAGACGGCGGTGCCCGCCGCGCCGCTCATGAAGTTTGCGGCGACGTTGAAGAGCGCCCATCCACTGTCCGTCAGAAGCGCCCAGCGTCGCTCGCTGTTGGACTGTGACTGGCGGTTGGCAAGTTCAACCAGCGCTTGACTGTTTGCCGCGTACAGCGACGCGAGAATGTCTCCGTCCAGAGGTGCGTTTTCCAGTTCGATCGGACCGGTCAGGTCGAGATGCATGAAAGGTTCGGTGCCCAGTTGGGTGATGATCCATGGCGAGGGCAGACCGACCGGGAAGGCGTATTGCGAGTACTCGAAACTCCGCGCAGCACTGTCCAGCCAGGCCAGTACCGAGCTGCGCAATTCGCCATCCTGATACAGCGCATACATCAGGTTCTGCAAAGACGCGAACTGCATCAGTGGAGTGTCCAGCAACGGTCGGTACAGCAGGCAAGGCCCCCGGGTGTGCACGCGCGGGCAGATGATGAACATGTTGGCGACCCCATCCGAACGCCGGCTCAAACGGCGGCGTGGGACAAACGCCAGAGGGCGGATGGTCACCGGATGTTCGGTTGTCGGCAGTTGGCGGGTGATGGCGTCCATCAATTGGCAGACATACGCATAACCGCGTTCATCGACGCCGCCCAGCTGCTTGAGTTTGCACTCCAGCGCGAGCAGCGGCAGGAGCGTCGGCAGTTGGCGCAGATAGCGGGTCTTTTGGGCAGCCGAGCGGATCGGGTCATCGATCAACGCGCTTTTGATCGCTTGCGGGTAGTGACCGCCGATATCGACCTTTTGCGCGATGTCAGTCAGAAAATCCACGGTCAGCCAGGCAGGTACGGCCCGGCCATTGTCGAAGGCGAGGGTGGCTTGATACGGCGGAGCGTTTTGCAGAGCGAATTCGCCCAGGGTCACGTGTGTCCGGTCAAACGGGTTGGGCAGGGTGACGCCACCGGTTTCGAAGCTGTTGGTGACGGTGATCCGCAAGTGTTCAAAAGGCAGGTCGGCAGCACCGGTGGCACTTTTGTGGGCGATGATCGCTTCGCGCATCCGGCGCTCGGCGTAGGGCTTGATCAGAGGGATGTCGTCTTCCTTGAACACGCCATTCTCGGCTTCGTTGCGCAAGGTTCCGAGCTCGGCAATGTAGCGACTGTAGTCTTGCAGATCATCGGCAGAGCCGGCTTGCAACCAGTCGGGAATGGCCTCTTCCAGTCTGTCGAGCCGCGCTCGCTCGAGCGAACTGAAACGGGCACGGCTTTGTCGTGTGGAGCCGGCGTGGGCACTGATTGACGGACTGGCGGGATCCAGCGCCTCGATGGCTTCGAGCTGGTTGTTGATCAGCGCTTGTGCCACGGCATCGAAAATATGCCCTTCAGGCTCGATCAGGCGCCATTTCAGGGAGCGACCGGCCAGCTCCGGGGCGATCCGCTGCGGGAGTGTTTCGCCCAGCTCGGCCAGTGAATCGAATGACTCATAGCCATCGGCAACGGTGTACATCAAGACGCGTTGCCGCTGGTTGACGGTCGCGGTCAGCACCAGCGCGCCGGCGATGATCAGGTGCGTGCTGTCGTCGCCTTCGACCAGGTCGATATCCAACAGGCAGGCCTTGAGCTCGACGAAATTGCTTTTCACCCTCGCTCGTTCGTTCCGGTCCGGATACTGAGCGACAAATCGCGCCAGCGCGCAATCATCGGCGCCCCAGCCGCTGGCCGTCTGCACATTGGCGGCCGAACACAACAGATCGGACAGCTCCTGCCAGCGCGGCCGGGTGCCGGGTGATTCGTTCCAGTAATCAAGCTGGCGCTGCTGGTATTCGAGGAACAGGAACGGGGTGTGATCATTCATCAGCGAAGTGATGTCGTCCATGCTCACCGGCAAAAGAATCGGCGGGACGGCCTCGGGGGATCGGGTCAGGAAGTGCTCCCCGTCAAGGTAATCAGCCTTGGTCTTGCGCAGGCAGTGCTGGATAAAGGCGTGAGTCAGGGACTCGAAGGCGAAGGCTCTGGAGGGGCTCTGCAAGGGATCGGATTCGCGCAGGGGCGTCGCGAGCAGGGTTCGGTCCGGATCGATGTGTTGCTCGGGATGGTTTTTGCTCAGCGCTTCTCGCAACAACGTCGAGGCGACCTGATGCAGCGAGTAACCCTGGCCGATCAGTTCGGCCAGCAGGCTCTGTTTCAACAAGGGAGGGGAAACACTGGGTACAGCGATGGTGGCAGATTCTGTCATGGTCATGTCCACGGGAAAAACCCGGACACTAGAACCCCGGTCACGGCGCGTTGCAGTACATAGATCTTGCAGGCAAAAAAAGACCCGCGGCTGCGGGTCTGGTGGGGGCGTAACGTTTCAGGTACCGGACTTGATCCTGGTCCAGGCCCGAGTGCGAGCCCGTTCCGCATCACGCGGCAACGGTTGCAGGGTGTAGAGCGTATTCATCGCCGCATCGGTCGGGTACAGATTGGGATTGTTGCGAATCGCCGGGTCGACCTGCGCGGTGGCGTCCTTGTTCGGGTTTGGATACCCGACAAAATCGCTGACCGGCGCAATCACCTGCGGTTGCAGCAGGTAGTTGATGAAGGTGTAGGCATCCTGCGGGTTCTTCGCGCCTTTCGGGATCGCCAGCATGTCGAACCAGATCGGCGCGCCTTCCTTCGGCAGGCGCATGTCGACCACCACGCCGTTCTTCGCTTCCCTGGCGCGGTTGGCGGCTTGCGAGAAGCTGCCTGAATAACCGACCGCGACGCAGATGTCGCCGTTGGCGATATCGGCCATGTACTTGGACGAATGGAAGTAAGTCACGTACGGGCGAATCTTCATCAGAAGCGCTTCAGCCTTGGCGTAGTCCGCCGGGTTCTTGCTGTTGGGATCCAGGCCAAGGTGCTGCAGGGCCAGCGGCAGAATCTCCGACGGCGAATCGAGCAAGGCCACGCCGCACTGCTTGAGTTGGCTGATGTTCTCTTCCTTGAAGATCAGGTCCCAGCTGTCCACCGGCGCTTTGTCGCCCAGCGCGGCCTTGACCTTGGCCGGGTTGAAGCCGATCAGGATGGTGCCGTACATGTACGGTACGGCGAACTGGTTGCCCGGATCATTGGCCTCGATCAGCTTCATCAGTTTCGGGTCGAGGTGGTTCCAGTTCGGCAGCTGGCTGCGATCCAGCGGCTGGAACACCCCGGCCTCGATCTGCTTGGCGAGGAACACATTGGACGGGACCACCACGTCGTAGCCGGAGTTGCCGGTCAGCAGTTTGGCCTCCAGCGCTTCGTTGGTGTCGAAGATGTCGTAGACCAGTCTGGTCTGGCTGTTCTGCGCCTTGAAGTCGTCCAGGGCCTTGGGAGTGATGTAGTCAAACCAGTTGTAGACGCGCAGGGTGCGTTCTTGCGCGTGGGCGCCGCCGCTCAGCAGCGCCGCGCACAACACAGGCGCAATGAAGTGTTTGAGTCTGTTCATTGTTCAAAACCTTCAAGCACGTTCACCGCGTTGATGCCGATTTCTTCCACCGCGTACCCACCTTCCATGACGAACAGCGTCGGCTTGCCGAGGGCGGCGATGCGCTTGCCCATGGCCAGGTAGTCCGGGCTGTCGAGCTTGAACTGCGAGATCGGGTCGTCCTTGAAAGTGTCGACGCCCAGCGACACGACGATGATGTCGGCGCCGTAGTTGTCGATTTCCTGGCAGGCCTGATCCAGCGCGGCGCTCCAGACATCCCAGCCGGAACCGGCCGGCAACGGATAGTTGAAGTTGAAGCCTTCACCAGCCCCTTCACCGCGCTCGTCCTCGTAACCGAGGAAGAACGGGAATTCCGCTTCCGGGTGGCCGTGGATCGAGGTGAACAGCACGTCGCTGCGCTCGTAGAAAATCGACTGGGTGCCGTTGCCGTGGTGATAGTCGACGTCGAGGATCGCGACCTTCTTGTGGCCCTGATCGAGGAATGCCTGCGCCGCGATGGCGGCATTGTTGAGGTAGCAATAACCGCCCATCAAGTCGCCGGCGGCGTGGTGTCCCGGTGGACGGCACAGGGCGAAGGCGCCACGGGCGCCGCGCTGGATTTGCGCCTGTGCGGTCAGTGCCACTTGCGCCGCGCTGTATGCCGCTTGCCAGGTGCCGGCGGTGATCGGTGCGCCGCCGTCGAAGCTGTAATAGCCGAGCTGGCCGTGCAGGCTGGTCGGCTTGACCTGACGCAACGTGCGTGCCGGCCAGGTGTAAGGGAGCAAATCGCCGTCGGTGTTGAATTCGCTCCAGCGCGCCCAGGCGCCTTTGAAGAAGTCGAGGTAATCGCGGCTGTGGATGCGCTCGATCGGCCCGAGACCGAAATCCTTCGGTGCTTCGACCGGGCCGAGGTTTTGGTTTTTCACCCGTTGCAGCACGTGGTCGGCGCGCGACGGCATTTCGAAGCAAGGCTTGAGTTGCCCGTCGATCAATTCGCAGCGGCCATGGTGCAGGTGGTGATCGTCAGAGTAGATCGTCAGCATTTGTTGTTCTCCGCAGGGGCTGATTCGGTTGGCTCCAGTGTTGCGGCGCGGGGCGAATCGGAGAACGGCCAGAGAGGCCAAAAGGGGATCGATATGGCCAAAAATACTGACCTGATATCGCCCCTCGACGGTTTAACCGTGTGGACGGAACTGACTCGGTGCCACGCCGCTCCAGCGCACGAAGGCATGGCGGAAGCTCGCGGTCTCACTGAAACCCAGGGTTTCGGCAATGCGGTAGATCGGCAACTGATCCTCGCAGAGCATCTGCTTGGCCCGCTCGAAACGCAGTTCGTCGAGCAGTTCCTGATAGCTGCAACCCATGTCCTTCAGATGCCGGCGCAAGGTGCGCGGCGAGCAGTTCATCTGCTGCGCCAGACCTTCCAGCCCCGGTGCTGCATTGAGTTGTGCACTGAGCAATTGGCGGATCCGCCCCAGCCACGCCTGGCGACCGGTGAACTCGGTGTTTTGCTTGCGGCAACGCTCGGCCATGGCCTGGTGGGTGATGACGTCGGCCAGCGGCAGCGGCTGACCGAGCCAGCGACGGTCAAAGGCGAAGGCGTTGTCCTTGGCGCCGAAGTGCAGCGGCGCCTTGAAGTGTTCGGCGTAGCTGTCGCGGTAGTCGGGTGCGGCGTGTTCGAAGCGGGCGGCCAGCAATGGCAGCGGATGGCCGAGCAGGTCGTCGCAGATGACTTTCAGCGATACCAGACAGAACTCGGCATTGAACACCGCCATCGCCGGGCTTTCGCGGTAATCGGCGGCGACGAACCAGACGCGCTCGCCGTCGTCTTCCAGGCTCAGTTCGAAAAGTGTTCCCAGCAGCGCCGGATAACGGATCGCCAGTCGCAAAGCGTCACCGAAGGTGGCACAGGTCAGCAGCGCGTAACCGAGGATGCCGTAGCAGGAAACGTGCATGCGCCGGCCCAGTTCCAGACCGATGTCATGCTTGAGCGCGAGGGCGTTGGCGCAGACCTGCATCTCCTGGTTGGTGGTGATGCGGGTGTCGGCCCGGCTCAGATCCGCCGCGCTGATACCGCTGCCGGCCAGCAGTGCTTCGCTGGACAGACCTTGATCCCTGAAGGTGTTGAGCACCAGGGAGACGGCGTTGAGGGTGGTGAGGTGGGAGTGGAGCATGACACGGTCCGGTTTAAGGAGGTTCTGAATTCATGCAGATTATGTGCCGTTTTCAACTTGCTTAGTTGACTGTCTTTAATTGCCGGGGATTAGTTAGTTAAGGTTGTTGTAAGTTTAATACAGGCTTGTCGCCTTTCTAAATTACTCGGGTTGTCGTTGCTCGTCTACTGTCATAAATAACAGGTTTTTAAGTAATTCGTTACCGTTCGTCATGCATTTTTAAATATTGATTTTTTTGAGATTTTTCTGGATGTTCAATATTTGTGGTGCTACGTTTTTTTTCGTGCGGAATTAATACTTGGTGATTTTTGAGGATGAAGAAATGGATATTTCGAAGATAAAAGAAGCAGATGGTTCGAATGCAGTGTTGAAGGCGGTCGGGCAGATTGAATTCACGAATTATATGGGAGAACGGGTTGTTTACCTAGCCAATAGGATTGAGGCGTTCAGGAGTGATGCGGGTTGGCGCTCCTTGTTTTTTGGTCTGATTGATGAAAGTGATAGAGGTGTACAAATTAACATCAGGGAAATGGCATACGGATTGAATTTGGATCTTTCCTCAACTATGGATGGCCAGATATATCATAAAATTGGTCCGACCACGATAGGTGCTGGTAAAGGTTATCTTGTTGTGAGCTTTGATGCTGAGAGTAAAGTCTACACTGGGAGTGCAGCTACTTTTGGAACTGGGTTTGAGTTCACGATGGAGGAAGCAGTATTTAAGATTCAGGAAGGCGTTTAGTTGTCTGGCCCTCCCTGATGGAAGGAGGGCTAGTTCTATCGATGGGCCTTTAGCATGTTTTAAGATTTAATCAGGACGCCTCAACCACCGCTACCATAGTGAGATGACTTTTTGACCATGCTCATGGCTGCCACAGACTCTCTAGTGCGTCAGTTCGGCTCGCCCCACTAGTCGAGTTCGACCACGCGCCGTACGGCATCCGTCTCAAGACTTGCCCCAGCAAGCCATGCAACTTGCCGAACGCCACGCAAAGCAAGCGGCTGCCGGCTTCATGCACATCCAGCTCCACACCGCCTTCATGGTACGGAGTGACCGCAACCACCACGACCCCGTTGTCCCGCGCCCGGCCAAGGCTGCGCACTTTCGCGCAGCGGGTCGGCGCCAGCAGTTCGCCGTGGCCGAGGGCAGCCAGTGCGCCGCAGAGGTTTTCCCAGCCATTCGCTGTCGGTGAGGTGGGAGTGGAGCATGGGCGAATCCAACGACTGAACTAACTGCATGCACGCAAGTTGCGCGTCGTAGACGTTAATAGATGAACCATCATTCAATTAAAATCGCCGGTATATTTCGATTCTGCTCTTTTTGCTGGAATTTGATATAGGCCAGGTGGCACTAGAGATTAGATGAGAAAAATACTGGCGACAACTGTCAGAGTTGACAGGTTTTTCGACTGGAAATGACCGTTTGTCGGTTATTTGAAGTGCCATGACTATTCATTGTTTGATTCGTATTTTGTTTTGACCTGGCCACGATCTGTTGCTAGCTTCATTGGCAAGCGCGCTTGAAAATTGAAGGTTTAATCAATAAAGGAAAGTGATCATGAATGGTTCCAGTCATCAGGATAGTAAAAAAGCCGATTCCTTGAAAAGTGCCATGGCCGGAGAAATCAAGGGATTACTCGATAATACGCCTTACAGTCTGCCCGCGTTCCTGGCTGATTCAGACGACATGCTCGCCATTTTCGCAATTCTGGACAGTGCAGATCATTTTGTTGAAAAAATCGCGATCTATGTGAGTTTAAAACTTGAAGGGAAAGAAGTTTCTGTTCCTGAAGAAGGTCATTTAGAGGTGCTATATCGTGGAGCGTTGAATGTCGCCACGAGTGGAACAATAAAATTCAATAGAGATGAGATCGGCAGGCGATTGTTTGGCAGCGCAAATGTTGATTTCAGTGATGGAACAACAGTGCGTTCGCTAAAGAATGTTATTTTCGATGCGAGTTATTGATTGGTTATGGTGCCAGGCCCTTCTGTAATAAGGAGGGCCTGGTTGTTCGGCCATCAGATGAAAATTATTCGGTACTCACTGCAGTTCTCCGCACAAGTCGAGTTCGACCAGGCGTCGCACTTCAGCCGTCTCAAGGCCTGCACCCAGCAAAGCATTCAATTTGCCGAACGCCGCCTCACGCGTCATGCCGCCACCAGACAGCACGCCAACACCACGCAATCGGCTGCCCGCTTCGTACACGTCCAGCTCCACACCGCCTTCATGGCACTGCGTGACCGCAACCACGACTACGCCGTTATCCCGCGCCCGACCGAGGCTGGCGAGGAATTGCGGGTTGTCGCTCGGCCCGGTGCCGCTGCCGTAGCACTCCAGCACCAACCCCTGAATGCCGCTCTCAAGCAGGCCGTCGATGATCTCGGCGCCAATGCCCGGGAACAGCGGCAACACCGCCACCTTGGCCAGTTGCTTGGGCTGGTTGTAGTTCAACGCTGCCGGCAGGGACGTGGCTTTCACCCCGCCGCCCTGACGCTCCAGACGTTTGAACGGATGACGGCCAAAGCTGCGCACTTTCGCGCAGCGGGTCGACGCCAGCAACTCGCCGTGAAAATACAGATGCACGCCCGGCGCCAGGCCGTGGCCGAGGGCAACCAGTGCGCCGCTGAGGTTTTCCCAGGCGTCGCTGTCGGTGACGCCTGCCGGCAGCATCGAACCGGTGAAGCACACGCGGGCATGCAGGCCGAGCAGCTGGAAGCTCATGGCGGCGGCGCTGTAGGCCAGGGTGTCGGTGCCGTGCAGGATCAGCACGCTGTCGCAGCCTTGCCCATCGACGGCGTCGACCACCGCTTCGCGCAGTTGCTGCCAGTAGGCGGGAGTCATGTTGGCGCTGTCGATCAGCGGCGACATTTCGCGAAATCGCCACTGCGGCACCACCAGCTCAGGCTGGCTGTGCAGGTAATCGCGCATCCGCGCTTCGAAACCGGAGGCCGGGGCCAGGCCATTGGCGCTGGCCTGCATGCCGATGGTGCCACCGGTGTACAGCACCATGACGTGCTGGGCGGCAGGGTAGGTCGAGGAATACATGGGGAGTTCTCCTGAACGAGGACAGCATGCGGTCGAGCATGACGCCGACCGCTGCCTGTGTCACGCCGGGCGCAAGAGCTGCGCCCGGTTTTTACCCGATCAGCGTTGCGCTGCCGGGATGCCTTGCGGCTGAGTGTCGGCCTGGGTGTCGGCCGACGGATTGGCAGGCCAGGCCTTCAGGTCCAGATCCAGGTCGCTGAACTTGCTGGAGTCGAACACCGGCTGGTCGACGCCGGCGCGGCGCTGCGCGTCGTAGTCGCGCATCACGCGCATGCCGACCTTGAACAGCATGGCCAGGGCCACCAGGTTGACGAAAGCCAGGCAGGTCATGGTGATGTCGGCGAAGGCGAACACGGTCGACAGGTCCTGCATCGAGCCCCAGACCACCAGTGCCAGCACCAGGCCGCGGAACGTCATCAGCGCAGCGCGGTTGCGGGTGAGGAATTGCAAGCTGTTCTCGCCCAGGTAGTAGTTGTAGAGGATGCAAGTGAAGACGAACAGCGACAGTGCGACGCTGACGAACATGCGGCCCCAGTCACCAACCACGGCGGCCAGCGAGTTCTGGGTCAGGACGATACCGTCACCTTCGAAGCCCGGGGTGTAGAAGCCCGACAGCAGGATCAGCAGCGCGGTGCAGGTACAGATCAGGAAGGTGTCGAGGAACACGCTGAACGCCTGAACCACGCCTTGGGCGCCCGGGTGCTTCACGGCGGCCACGGCGGCGACGTTCGGCGCACTGCCCAGGCCCGCTTCGTTGGCGAACACGCCACGCTTCACGCCCATGACGATGGCACTGCCGAGCAGGCCACCAAAGGCCGGGTCGAGACCGAAGGCGCTCTTGAAGATAGTTTCCAGCATGGCTGGCACGTGTTCGATCTGGGTGCCGATCACGTACAGGGTCACGCCGATGTAGGCCAGGGTCTTGATCGGCACCAGCAGGTCGGACACCGAGGCGATGCGCTTGATGCCGCCGATGAAGGTGATGGCCAGCAGCACTGCCAGGACGATACCGGTGTGTTGCGGGTCGAAGGCAAAGGCGTTCTGCAGCGAGTGAGTCACGGTGTAGGACTGCAGGCCGATGAAGGCGAAGCCGTAGGTGACCAGCAGCAGGATCGAGAACACCACCGCCATGCCTTTGAGCTTCAGGCCGTGCTGGATGTAGTAGGCCGGGCCGCCACGGTACAGGCCGTCGCCATCGGCGCGCTTGTAGACCTGAGCCAGGGTGCATTCAAAGAAGCTGCTGGACATGCCGACCAGTGCGGTCACCCACATCCAGAACACCGCACCCGGACCACCCAGGGTCACGGCGATGCCAACACCGGCGATGTTGCCTGCACCGACACGGCCGGCGAGGCTGAGCATCAGGGCCTGGAACGAGCTGAGTTGCCCGGCGCTGCCCTTGAGGCTGTCGCGGAACACCGCGAACATGTGGAAGAAGTGGCGCAATTGAACGAAACGCGAGCGAATCGTGAAGTAGCTACCGAGCCCGACAATGAGCACGATCAGTACTTTCCCTGAGAGGAAGTCGTTGATGACTTCGAGCATGGATTTTTCCTCGCTGTTTATTGTGTAAGCAAATGCTGGATGGTCAGAAACATCGCGTTACACCGGTGCGCGCGCGGCACAACAGGCGAGGCGAGGGTTCGTCCCGGATCCATATCGCGGGTTTGTTATTAGTTCGGGTTTCGCATGGGTTAGGGCCTCGTTACCGACGACCGCTCACGCGAAGAGGGGCGGCACTATACCGATCAGTGCGGCGCCCGTCTGCACGGTTGTGGTGCAAGCGACGAAACGAAGCTTTGAAACACCCGACGTTACCGGCGTCGGGTTTGTCTGGGAGCCGGTTTGCGGCCAGCTTCCATACATACGGTTCTCAGGTTCAAACAGTTAAAAAAAAGGGCTCGGGGAATCATCCCCAAGCCCTCAAAAGGTGAGAGGTGTCTAGTCCCTCGACCTGGTGAGCGGTGCTACAAGTCACGCGTCGGCTCAGGCTTTGAGCGGAACCAGACGCGGAGCAATCATGTTTTCCGGGCGCAGGATGTCGGCGAGCATGGCTTCGTCGAGCAGGCCTTCTTCGCGCACCAGTTCCAGCACGCCGCGGCCGCTTTCAAGGGCGATACGGGCGATGCGGGTGGCGTTTTTGTAGCCGATGTACGGGTTCAGTGCGGTGACCAGACCGATCGAGTGCTCGACCAGTTCGCGGCAGCGCGCTTCGTTGGCGGTGATGCCGACGATGCAGTGTTCGCGCAGCATGTCCATGGCGCGTTGCAGCAGGCGGATCGAGTCGAGGATCTTGAAGGCGATCAGCGGCTCCATCACGTTCAGTTGCAGCTGGCCGCCTTCGGCCGCCATGGTCAGCGCCAGATCGTTACCGATGACCTGGAAGGCCACCTGGTTCACGGCTTCCGGAATCACCGGGTTGACCTTGCCTGGCATGATCGAGCTGCCTGGCTGACGCGCCGGCAGGTTGATCTCGTTGATGCCGGTGCGCGGGCCGCTGGACAGCAGGCGCAGGTCGTTGCAGATCTTCGACAGCTTGACCGCGGTACGCTTGAGCATGCCGGAGAACAGCACGAAGGCACCCATGTCGGAGGTGGCTTCGATCAGGTCGGCGGCTGGAACCAGCGGCTGACCGCTGATCAGGGCCAGGCGCTGCACGGCCAGGGCCTGGTAGCGCGGGTCGGCGTTGATGCCGGTACCGATCGCGGTGCCGCCCAGGTTCACTTCGGTCAGCAGTTCCGGGGCCAGCGTCTTCAGACGGGCCAGGTCTTCGCCCATGGTGGTGGCGAATGCGCGGAATTCCTGACCCAGGGTCATCGGCACGGCGTCTTGCAGCTGGGTACGGCCCATCTTCAGGACGTGGTTGAATTCTTCACCCTTGGCCGCGAACGCCTGAATCAGGCTGTCGAGGCTGGCCAGCAGTGCGTCGTGACCCAGCAGCAGACCCAGGCGGATCGCGGTCGGGTAGGCGTCGTTGGTCGACTGCGCCATGTTCACGTCGTCGTTCGGGTGCAGGTACTGGTACTCGCCTTTCTGGTGACCCATCGCTTCCAGCGCGATGTTGGCGATCACTTCGTTGGCGTTCATGTTGGTGGAGGTACCGGCGCCACCTTGAATCATGTCGACCACGAACTCTTCGTGGAAATCGCCGCGGATCAGACGGGCACAGGCTTCGCTGATGGCAGCGTGCTTGGCTTCGCTCAGGTGACCCAGCTCGCGGTTGGCGTCAGCGGCGGCCTGTTTGACCATTGCCAGACCGACAACCAGCTTCGGGTAGTGCGAAATCGGAACGCCCGAGAGACGGAAGTTGTTCACCGCTCGCAGGGTCTGGATGCCGTAATACGCTTGAGCAGGGACTTCGAGGGTGCCAAGCAGGTCGTTTTCTGTGCGGAATGATGCAGCGGAGGACATGATAGAAATCATCTCGATAGGGACCCGGTCTGTGCCGGAACGCTGCGAATGCTAGGCTTGTAGGAATTTTTGGGCCAATGCTGTTAAACACTGCCCTATGCACATTCGGCATAATGCCCGTGTGACGCCGCGGTCGCGGCAGACGTGTGACCTGTTTTGGTGCGTGTCCGGGAGGACGTGATGAATCTGGAAAGCAAATGGCTCGAGGACTTCAGTGCTCTTGCCGCCACCCGCAGCTTCTCGCAGGCGGCCGAACGGCGCTTCGTGACCCAGCCGGCCTTCAGCCGGCGGATCCGCAGCCTGGAAGCGGCGCTCGGGCTGACGCTGGTCAACCGCTCGCGCACGCCGATCGAGCTGACGGCGGCAGGGCAACTGTTCCTGGTGACTGCGCGCACGGTGGTTGAACAGCTCGGCGAAGTGCTGCGCCATTTGCATCACCTTGAAGGCGGGCAGGGCGAAGTGATCCAGGTCGCGGCTGCACACTCGCTGGCCCTCGGTTTCTTCCCGCGCTGGATCGCGCAACTGCGCAGCGAAGGCCTGAACATCGCCACGCGGCTGGTGGCGACCAACGTCGGCGATGCGGTGCACGCGCTGCGTGAAGGTGGCTGCGATCTGATGCTGGCGTTCTACGACCCGGACGCGGCCATGCAGATGGACCCGGAAATCTTCCCGTCGCTGCACCTGGGCCAGACCGAAATGCTGCCGGTGTGTGCGGCGGATGCCAATGGCAAACCGCTGTTCGATCTGGAAGGCGAGGGCAGTGTGCCGTTGCTGGCGTACAGCGCCGGGGCATTTCTCGGGCGTTCGGTGAATGGCTTGCTGCGCCAGCGTCAGCTGCGCTTCACCACGATCTATGAAACCGCCATGGCCGACAGCCTGAAAAGCATGGCGCTGGAAGGCCTCGGCATTGCCTGGGTACCGCAACTGAGCGTGCGCGCCGAACTGGCCCGTGGCGAACTGGTGGTGTGCGGCGGCCCGCAGTGGCATGTACCGCTGGAGATTCGCCTGTATCGCTGCGCGCTGGTGCGCAAGGCCAATGTGCGGTTGTTGTGGCGCAAGTTGGAAGGCGGTGCGGCGGGTGGCAACCACTGAGTGAAAGCAGAGGCGAACTTTGTATTTCGCCTCTGCCAAGCCGCCGGGCGCGCAGTCAGCCTTTAGTGGCCAAATGGTTTTTTATGTTCTCCCGGTTTTTCTGGCTGAAGCTGTAACAAATGGATCTGAGCGGGTGGACTTGCGGGATCATATACGTTTCGCACCACCAGCCGTTGTATTGAATTTCCGAATCTTCATGGCGGGCGCCCAGCAAGTGTCCGACTTCGTGACCAACATTAAGCCGGCTGGTCAGTGAGGCAATTGCAAAGTTACCGGTGTTGAGTGGAGGCCACAGCAGTGCGGCGCCTGCGGTATTCCCATTCAGGTTGTCCTTCGTCAGCAGAACGACCTTATCCAGGGGGCCAATCGGGAAGCCTTCAGCCTTGGCCTCTTCCAGGTATTTACGCCCCAGCGTTTCCCAGCTTCTCAAGGTCCGGAGCGGGTCATTACCTTTGTAGTTGAACTGGCTATAGGGGGCGCCCCTGCCAAAAACAGCGTTGAATTTTCGATCGATAAAACTTTCCAGTTCCTGCACAAAAGGATGGAAGTGATCGGCATAAATGGTTTTCATCGTACTCGCCGGTAAGTCATCGTGAACGATGGCGAAGATATTGATGTTTCGTTTGCTATTGACTGTCGTCATTTGTTAGTCCTTTTTTAGATGATCCCTATATGGTCAAATGCGAGCGTTTGTGGGGGCGGGAGGTTTGCATCAGTCCGCTTCTTCTTCGGGGGGCGGCAACTCGAGAAAAAATGGAACCCAATTGTCCAGATAGTTGCGAATGTTCTCTCTGTTTTTATCACTGAAGCGCTTGGCTTCGCTTCGAAGCGGTGAGAACCCATCATTATTCATGATTGTTTCGCTCCACCAGCCGTTGTACAGGACTTCACTGTCTTCATGGGTCGCGCCGAACATGTGGCCTGCTTCGTGAGCAGCGGTCCCGTCACCTCTTGTCGAGGCAATAGCCGCGAACCCCCCGGGTTGGGCAACTCCAGCTACATCACTGTTTATATTGTCGCGGGTTAGCAATAAATACTTGTTGAATTTTGTGTGCAAGCCTCCCAGTCGTTCGGGGCCGAGATGGTTTATTAATTTTCCTATCCAACCGCCCAAAGAATGGTCGGAAGATACGTTCTTGTAATCAAAATCACTCAAGGCCTTTGCTTCTGAAGGGGTGAACATATTGATTGATATCTTGCGGCCGGAGAGTTTCTGGATTTCATCGGCGAACCAGGAGAAATGAGTTTTGTACAAGCCAAGCCTGCTGTGGTTCGCTAGGTCTTCATGGATGAAGACATTCAATGTTAGAGGTTGTTCTGACATCTTTAAATCCTTTTAAATTTACGGGTTGATAGCAGGCAGGTGTGAAGCTGTCGACTGTCCTGCCAATGGGTTTTTTCGGAAGTGTTTTTAATAGATGTCTGTTGTTGTGCGATATAAGTATTTTTGTTGTTTGGTCGGTTTGCTGTTTTTAAGTCTGTGGTGGGTTGTATATCATTTGATTTTTATTATGGCTTTGAGAGAAGTTTTGAATTTCATTGCATGAAGTTATTCGGAGGTTTGAATACGTTCTCGATTCACCCCGTTGACCCTGCTTCTCGCCTGAAAAATCGAAGCGATTTTCTTGAACGGCGAGTCAGTAAAATGTGTGGTTCTGGGCAGATGACAGATGGTCGCTACGGGGGCTGTTTATTGCTTTCTTTGCGGTATACTGCGCGGCCTTCGGCCGGTTCGTCCGGCCATTTTTCCTACAACAAGCCACGCACTCTGCGTGGCTTGTTGTTTTTGACGCGCCTGCGGGCGCCCAGAGAGAAGAGGCGCGACGATGAGTGCACTGGTTGGCGTGATCATGGGCTCCAAGTCCGATTGGTCCACCCTTAGCCACACCGCCGATATGCTGGAAAGGCTCGGCATCCCGTACGAGGTCAAGGTGGTCTCTGCCCACCGCACCCCGGATCTGCTGTTCCAGTACGCCGAAGAGGCTGAAGGCCGCGGCATCGAGGTGATCATCGCCGGTGCCGGTGGCGCAGCCCATCTGCCAGGCATGTGTGCAGCCAAGACCCACCTGCCGGTGCTGGGCGTGCCGGTGCAGTCGGCCATGCTCTCGGGCGTCGACTCGCTGCTGTCGATCGTGCAGATGCCGGCCGGCATTCCGGTTGCCACCCTGGCCATCGGCAAGGCCGGCGCGATCAACGCCGCGCTGTTGTCGGCGAGCATCCTGGGCGCCAAGCATCCACAATTCCACGCGGTACTGAAAACCTTCCGTGCCGAGCAGACAGACAGCGTCCTGGACAATCCAGACCCACGTATTGCCTGAGGTTGTTGAGATGAAGATCGGTGTAATCGGTGGCGGCCAGTTGGGTCGCATGTTGGCCCTGGCGGGCACCCCGCTGGGCATGAACTTCGCTTTCCTCGACCCTGCGCCGGACGCTTGCGCCGCTGCGCTGGGCGAACACCTGCAGGCCGATTACGGCGATCAGGATCATCTGCGCCAGTTGGCCGATGAGGTCGATCTGGTGACCTTCGAGTTCGAAAGCGTCCCGGCGGAAACCGTAGCCTTCCTTTCGCAATTCGTGCCGGTCTATCCGAGCGCCGAAGCCCTGCGCATCGCTCGCGATCGCTGGTTCGAAAAGAGCATGTTCAAGGACCTGGGGATTCCGACCCCGGCATTCGCCGACATCCAGTCGCAAGCCGACCTGGACGCCGCCGTCGCGTCGATCGGTCTGCCGGCCGTGCTGAAAACCCGCACTCTGGGTTACGACGGCAAGGGCCAGAAGGTCCTGCGCAAGCCGCAGGACGTGGTCGGAACGTTCGCCGAGCTGGGCAGCGTGCCTTGCCTGCTGGAAGGCTTCGTGCCATTCACTGGCGAAGTGTCGCTGATCGCCGTGCGCGCCCGCGATGGCGAGACGAAATTCTACCCGCTGGTGCACAACACCCACGACAGCGGCATCCTCAAGCTGTCGGTCGCCAGCTCCGATCACCCGCTGCAGGCTTTGGCCGAAGATTATTCCAGCCGTGTGCTCAAGCAGCTGGAATATGTCGGTGTGATGGCGTTCGAGTTCTTTGAAGTCGACGGTGGCCTCAAGGCCAACGAAATCGCCCCGCGCGTGCACAACTCCGGGCACTGGACCACCGAAGGCGCCGAGTGCAGCCAGTTCGAAAACCACCTGCGGGCCGTCGCCGGTCTGCCGCTGGGTTCGACCGCCAAGGTCGGCGAGAGCGCGATGCTCAACTTCATCGGCGTCGTTCCGCCGGTTGAAAAAGTCATCGCCATCGACGATTGCCACCTGCATCACTACGGCAAGGCCTTCAAGGCCGGGCGCAAGGTCGGTCATGCCAACCTGCGCTGCAAGGACAAGGCGACGCTCGAGCAACAGATCCTCAAGGTTGAAGCACTGATCGCCGAGTAACGACAGTTTCATCTGGCAGCGGCGGAACCATTGCGGGGCCGCCGTTCTCTGATGGCAGGATGCGAAAGTCTGGCTAGGCTTCATCGCATATCTACCATTCAGAGGGAAATGCCATGGGAATTATCGGAACCATCTTTATCGGCCTCATCGTCGGCCTGCTGGCGCGGTTCCTGAAACCGGGCGATGACAGCATGGGCTGGATCATGACCATCCTGCTCGGTATCGGCGGTTCGCTGGCAGCCACCTACGGCGGCCAGGCCCTGGGCATCTATCAGGCGGGTCAGGGCGCAGGCTTCATCGGCGCGCTGGTTGGTGCCATCGTATTGCTGGTGATCTACGGCCTGATCAAAAAGAACTGATCCAAAGCGACAAAGCCCTCTCCGCCAATCCGGTGGGGAGGGCTAGAATGCTCGGCGATTCAGCGTTCCCTCCTTATTCGAGCATCCTTTACCGAGCACCTTCATGCGCCGTTTTCTGTTGACTCTCCTTTTGCTGGGCAGCGGTCTGGCCCACGCCGGCGAACTGCCGGAAACCGACTGGCTGGAACTGATGCCCAAGTCGGACCAGAAGGCCCTCGAGGCCATGCCTGAAATCGACCACAACTCCCCGGAAGCCACCGGCACCTTCACCCAGAAAGGCGGGATGAAGCAGGCCAAGGGTTTGCCGGCGGTGATGTATTCGACCAAGACCGTGGCGTCGATGAATGACAAACACATCCGCATCGGCGGTTATCCGGTGCCGCTGGAATCCGACGCCAAGGGGCGCAGCACACTGTTCTTCCTCGTGCCGTATCCGGGCGCCTGCATCCACGTGCCGCCACCGCCACCGAATCAACTGGTGCTGGTGCGCTATCCGAAAGGCTTGAAGCTGGATGACATCTACACGCCGCTGTGGGTGACCGGCACGCTGAAGATCGAAAAGGTCAGCAATGACCTGGCCGATGCGGCGTATGCGCTGGAAGCGGACAAGGTGCGGGTGGTGCAGGAGTCGGATCTGTAATACACAGCCGCAAACGAAAATCGCAGCCCCGGGGCTGCGATTTATGTTTTCAGAGTGGCTGGCTGCCGACGCGGACACCCATCGTGTGACTAGCGCCCGGTGCCAGTGTCACGACATCGTTCATCACGTTCGCCGTTTCAATGCACAGCATGCGTTGCCAGCCGTCGTTGTCCATGTCGGCCAACGCTGCCGCGCGCTCGATCCACGGGTTCCAGATCACCGCCGTGCGCGAGCCGGTAGCCGTCAGCACAATGCGCCGCTCCCAGGCCGGGTCGACGATGCTCAGCTGCGGCGGGGCGTCGAGGTAGATGCGGTCGGTTTCGCCGGCAAAGTGCAGGTCGCCTTGCTGGGTGCAGGTCTTCCAGTCGTCCAGGGTCTCGATGTAGTTCAAGCCATCGACGCCGGCGACGCGCACGTTGCGCACATCGCTGACGGAAAAATAGGTGTGCAACGCCTGACTGAGGCTGACGGTGTCGTTACCACGGTTGTGGCTGGTCAGGCTGAACTGCAATTGCTCGGACAAATGCAGGGTCAGCGTCAGGTCGACCTGGTGCGGCCAGCCCGGCAGTCCGCCTTCGGGGTTGGGCAGCCTGAATTCGACCTTGACGCCGTCAGCCTCTGATTCGATGCCGCCCAGCTCCCAATCCATTGCCCGCACCAGACCGTGCGCGGGGGCCGGTTGCGCACCTGTGTACATGGACTGCACGCTCTGCGGGTTGCGTTCGAACTTGCCGAACCACGGCCAGCACACCGGCACGCCGGCGCGGATGCTCTGGCCGGTCTTGAACACGGCCTTGTCGTTGAGCCAGATCAGCGGCGGCTGGCCGTCCACCTGATAACTGAGGATGTGCGCGCCTTGCTGGGCCACCAGCACTTCGGCCTGACCGTGACGGATGCGCCAGCAGTTCAGTTCATCCAGTTTCACGGCTTCAACGTTGGGCGTGTTCATGGGGCAACTCTCGATCAGCAACTTGGACGACTATCGACCGTGAAACGGCCGCGAGGTTTAACGTGCGCGTGGCGGAACCGAACGGGTGCGACCGCTGCCATCGATGGCGACGAACACGAACACTGCTTCGGTCACTTTACGCCACTCGCTGGACAGCGGATCGTCGCTCCACACCTCGACCATCATCTGGATCGAGCTGCGGCCGATCTCCAGGGTCTGGGTATAAAAGGACAATTGCGCACCGACAGCCACCGGCACCAGGAACGCCATGCGGTCGATGGCAACGGTCGCGACGCGGCCACCGGCAACACGGCTGGCCATGGCAGTGCCGGCCAGGTCCATCTGCGCCACCAGCCAGCCGCCGAAAATATCGCCAAAGCCGTTGGTTTCGCGGGGAAGCGCGGTGATTTGCAAAGCCAGGTCGCCTTGCGGGATCGGATCTTCTTGTTCGAGCTCTATCATGCCGGGGGGCCTCTGACCCGTGACTCTTCGTGGATGCTGCTGGTGGTAGCCGTCTTCGGGAAAAACGATTCAGCACCGAACATACTACGTTCGTCACGTTTTCCATCAGGCGCCTAAGGAGAAACTCTGCGAAACCGGCTAATCCCGAGCAAGGGTCGGGCCAACGACGTTTTCGCACAGCAACCCCTTACAAACCGGAGCAAGGTTGCGAGTATATCGGTCGGTAGACTCCGCGACGACCGTCCGGTTCTCATTTCGACCGGCAAATACGCGCCTCTATGTGCTTTTTCGAACAATTTGCTATGGTGCCGAACCTGCCCGAGCCACAGCCAGCGTTGTTGTGGCGGCAGATCCGACTATAAGAGAAGACCTTGCCATGACCACAGCGCCCTCGAGCCTCGCGCAGCCCGACCAACCCGCACGACCGTTGACCCGCAATGACTACAAGACTCTGTCGCTATCGGCCCTGGGGGGCGCGCTGGAGTTTTACGATTTCATCATTTTCGTGTTCTTCGCCACCGTGGTCGGCAAGTTGTTCTTCCCGGCCGACATGCCCGAGTGGCTGCGCCTGATGCAGACCTTCGGCATCTTCGCCGCCGGCTACCTCGCGCGGCCGCTGGGGGGGATTGTCATGGCGCACTTCGGCGACCTGCTGGGGCGCAAGAAGATGTTCACCCTGAGCATTTTCATGATGGCCGTGCCGACCCTGATCATGGGCCTGCTGCCGACCTACGCGCAGATCGGCCTGTGGGCGCCGATCCTGCTGCTGTTGATGCGGGTGATCCAGGGCGCAGCGATTGGCGGTGAGGTGCCGGGGGCGTGGGTCTTCGTTTCCGAACACGTACCCGGAAAGCACATCGGCTACGCCTGCGGCACCCTGACCAGCGGCCTGACGGCGGGTATCCTGCTCGGCTCGCTGGTCGCCACGGCGATCAACAGCATTTATACGCCTGTGGAAGTGGCGGATTACGCCTGGCGGATCCCGTTCCTGCTCGGCGGTGTGTTCGGTCTGTTTTCGGTCTACCTGCGTCGCTGGCTACACGAGACCCCGGTGTTCGCCGAGCTGCAACTGCGCAAGGCCCTGGCCGAAGAAGTGCCGCTGCGTGCGGTGCTGCGTGACCATCGCGGGGCGATCGCGGTGTCGATGCTGCTGACCTGGCTGCTGTCCGCCGGCATCGTCGTGGTGATCCTGATGACCCCGACCGTGCTGCAGACGGTCTATCACTTCTCGCCGACCACCGCGCTGCAATCCAACAGCCTGGCGATCGTGTTCCTGAGCTTCGGTTGCATCATTTCTGGTGCATTGGCCGATCGCTTCGGCGCCGGTCGCGTGTTTGTCTTCGGCTGCGCGGCGCTGCTGGCCAGTTCCTGGATCTTCTATCACAGCCTCGCCGATCACCCGAACTGGCTGTTCCCGCTGTACGCGCTGACCGGTTTCCTGGTTGGCACCATCGGCGCGGTGCCGTATGTGATGGTGAAGGCGTTCCCGCCGGTGGTGCGTTTCAGCGGTCTGTCCTTCTCTTATAACGTCGCTTACGCGATCTTTGGCGGCCTGACCCCAATGGTGGTCAGCCTGCTGCTGAAAGAAAGCGCGATGGGGCCTGCCTACTATGTGGCGGTGCTGTGCGGGATGGGGATCCTGGTCGGTGCGTGGTTGTGGAGCAAAGGTCGCTAAGCCACCTCACACTGATCATTCCCACGCTCCCGCGTGGGAATGCATCCTGTGACGCTCCGCGTCACGTCTTGAAGCGGACACGGAGCGTCCATGGCGGCGTTTCCACGCAGAGCGTGGGAACGATCTGTCACGACATGCTGGCCTTTCATCCAATTGTCATATTTCAGCCATAGAGTGTTCACACGGCCTGCTGATACTTGGCCCCGACTTAACACACCCTATCTGCTAGGAGTAAGGCATGAAACTGAAGCGTTTGATGGCGGCAATGACTTTTGTCGCTGCTGGCGTTGCAACTGCCAACGCGGTTGCCGCTGTTGACCCTGCTATCCCGAGCTACACCAAGACCACTGGTGTGTCGGGCAACCTGTCCAGCGTCGGTTCCGATACCCTGGCCAACCTCATGACCCTCTGGGCTGAGAACTACAAAAAAGAATACCCGAACGTAAACATCCAGATTCAGGCCGCTGGCTCCGCCACCGCGCCACCTGCGCTGACTGAAGGCACCTCCAACCTGGGCCCGATGAGCCGCAAGATGAAGGACACCGAACTGGCGGCCTTCGAACAGAAATACGGCTACAAGCCAACCGCTATCCCGGTTGCCGTGGACGCCCTGGCTGTTTTCGTGCACAAGGACAACCCGATCCAGCACCTGACCATGGAACAGGTTGACGCGATCTTCTCGTCCACCCGTCTGTGCGGCGCCAAAGCCGACGTGAAAACCTGGGGCGATCTGGGCGTGACCGGCGACCTGGCGAACAAGCCGGTTCAACTGTTCGGTCGCAACTCGGTATCCGGCACCTACGGCTACTTCAAGGAAGAAGCCCTGTGCAAAGGCGACTACAAGCCTAACGTCAACGAGCAACCAGGCTCGGCTTCGGTCGTGCAGTCGATCAGTTCCTCGCTGAACGGCATCGGTTACTCGGGCATCGGCTACAAGACCGCCAGCGTGAAAACCGTGGCCCTGGCCAAGAAAGGCAGCTCGGACTTCATCGAAGACACCGAAGAAAACGCCCTGAACGGCAAGTACCCGCTGTCGCGTTTCCTGTACGTGTACGTCAACAAAGCCCCGAACAAGCCTCTGGCCCCGCTGGAAGCCGAGTTCGTGAAACTGGTTCTGTCGAAACAGGGCCAGGAAGTTGTGGTGAAAGATGGCTACATCCCATTGCCAGCCAAGGTTGCTGCAAAAGCACTGGCTGACCTGGGTCTGAAGGAAGGCGGCGCTGAAGTCGCAAAAAAGTAACAAACTGAGTCAGGGGTGAACCCCGCCTGACTCCCGTGTGGGGCCCGGCCCGCAAGCGGCCCGGACCCCACACTCCCCGAATTCTTCTATCCACTGCCAGTGCCCTGCTGGCGGCGGATTTGGTGCGTCACTGCATTGTCATCTTTCTGTCATACAGGATCGCTAGGGTGTGCGCATGAATGATCTGGCCAATTCCAAAATGACTACGAACCCTCCCAAGCGCATTGACTTCAATACGCCTGAGTTGCAACGCAAGCGCCGCATTCGCGCGCTCAAGGATCGCTTCACCCGCTGGTACGTCCTCGTCGGCGGGCTGGCGGTGCTGGCAGCCATCACCCTGATCTTCTTCTTCCTCGCCTACGTGGTCGCGCCGCTGTTCAAAGGTGCTGACCTGACCGCGAAAGATGCAATCACCCCGGCCTGGATGCAGGACGCCGGCAAGCCGCTGATGATTTCGCTCGAAGAGCAGAATCAGGTGGCCATGCGCGTTTCCGACAAGGGCCAGGCGCTGTTCTTCGACATCGACAGTGGCGCTGAATTGAAGCGCGTCGATCTGCCCCTGCCGGCAGGCGCCAGCGTGACCTCCATCGGTGAAGACCAGCCGGGCCATCCGCTGGTGGCCGTGGGCCTGTCCAACGGTCAGGCGCTGGTGTTCCGTCACACTTATAAAGTCAGCTACCCGGATGGCAAGAAAACCATCACCCCGGCCATCGAGTATCCGTATGGCGATGCACCGATCGCGCTGAACGAAAGCGGCGGCGCGCTGGAGCATGTGAGCCTCAACGCTACCGATTCGACCCTGATGCTGGTCGGCTCCACCGGTTCGCAACTCAATGTGCTTTCGCTGACCAGCGAAGAAAACATGATGACCGGCGAAGTCACCAACGAGCAGAAGCGTATCGACCTGCCGCAGATGACCGAGCCTGTGAAAAACATCTTCGTCGACCCGCGCCAGCAATGGCTGTACGTGGTCAACGGTCGTGCCCAGGCCGACGTGTTCAGCCTGCGCGACAAGAGCCTCAACGGTCGCTACAAACTGCTGGAAAACGGCGAAGCCGAAGTCACCGCCGCCACGCAACTGGTGGGTGGCATCTCGCTGATCGTCGGTGACTCCAAAGGTGGCCTGGCCCAGTGGTTCATGGCCCGCGACACCGATGGCGAGCTGCGCCTGAAGCAGATCCGTACCTTCCAGATGGGCACCACGCCGATCGTTGAAATTACCGCCGAAGAACGTCGCAAGGGCTTCCTGGCCCTGGATGCCAGCGGCAAGCTCGGCGTGTTCCACAGCACCGCGCATCGCACCTTGCTGGTCGATCAGGTGGTCGAGGGCCCGGGCCTGTTCGGTCTGTCGCCACGCGCCAACCGAGTGATCGTCGAAGCCGGCGGCAAGCTGCAACCGTTGCTGCTCGACAACCCGCACCCGGAAGTCTCCTGGAGCGCACTGTGGAGCAAGGTCTGGTACGAGAACTACGACGAGCCTAAGTACGTCTGGCAATCGACTGCTGCCAACACCGATTTCGAACCGAAACTGAGCCTCTCGCCACTGACCTTCGGCACCCTGAAAGCCGCGTTCTATGCGATGCTGCTGGCTGCACCGCTGGCCGTCGCCGCGGCGATCTACACCGCGTACTTCATGGCCCCGGGCATGCGCCGCAAGGTCAAACCGGTGATCGAACTGATGGAAGCGATGCCGACGGTGATCCTCGGCTTCTTCGCCGGTCTGTTCCTGGCGCCGTATGTGGAAGGGCATCTGCCCGGCATCTTCAGCCTGCTGATGCTGCTGCCGATCGGCATCCTGGTCGCCGGTTTCACCTTCAGCCGCCTGCCTGAATCGATCCGCCTGAAAGTCCCGGACGGCTGGGAAAGTGCGCTGCTGATTCCGGTGATCCTGTTCGTGGGCTGGCTGTCGCTGTACATGAGCCCGTTCATGGAAAACTGGTTCTTCGGCGGTGACATGCGCATGTGGATCTCCCACGACCTGGGCATCACCTACGACCAGCGCAACGCTCTGGTGGTCGGTCTGGCCATGGGTTTTGCGGTGATCCCGAACATCTACTCGATCGCCGAAGACGCCGTGTTCAGCGTGCCGCGCGGCCTGACCCTGGGCTCGCTGGCCCTCGGTGCCACGCCGTGGCAGACCATGACTCGCGTGGTGATCCTGACCGCCAGCCCGGGCATCTTCTCGGCGCTGATGATCGGCATGGGCCGTGCGGTCGGCGAAACCATGATCGTGCTGATGGCCACCGGCAACACCCCGGTCATGGAAATGAACCTGTTCGAAGGCCTGCGCACCCTGGCCGCCAACGTCGCGGTGGAAATGCCGGAGTCGGAAGTCGGCGGCAGCCACTACCGCGTGCTGTTCCTCTCGGCGCTGGTGCTGCTGTTGTTCACCTTCGTCATGAACACCCTCGCGGAACTGATTCGTCAGCGTCTGCGCAAGAAATACTCGTCGCTTTAAGCAAAGGTAGAAGTCTGTGAAACAGAACTCCCTGAAAGGATGGTTCAAGAGCGGCGCCCCCGGCGTCTGGATCAGCGGCGGCGCGGTGTCCATCGCGGTCATCATGACCATTGGCCTGCTGGCGGTGATCGCCGTGCGCGGTCTGGGTCACTTCTGGCCGGCGGACCTGATCCACGCCAGTTATGACGTACCGGGCCAGGGCCAGCATCTGGTCGTTGGCGAAGTGGTGCAGAAAGAAGAAGTGCCGCGCGCCCGTCTCAAGAGCGCCGGCCTGCCGGTACCGGACGAAGGTCCGGAATTCATGACCCGCGAGCTGATCAAGGTCGGCAACCGAGACCTGAACGGCAACGACTTCACCTGGATCGTCGGCGAGTGGCTGACCGACCAGAAAAATCCGCCGGAGTTGATGGCGCTGGAGCGTCGCGAGTGGGGCAACTTCTACGGCTACCTGGTCAACGTCAAACAGGACGGCAAGGTGATCGCCGAAGGCGAAGCGGCCTGGCCTGAGCTGCAAGCGCGGATCAACCGCGTGAACGGCCTCGCCGCGCAGCTCAAGTCGCTGGAAAAAAGCGACATCGGCGCGATCAACGCCGGCCTCGAGCGCATCCGTCTGCACGGTCGCAAGCTGGAGCTGGAAGGCAAGCTCGACGCCACCGCGCAAGCGGACATGGAGTCCGAGCGCGCCGAGCTGAACGCCCGCTATCAGGACATCGAAGCCCGTCTGGCCGATCTGCATGCGCAGTTCAACCGTGATGCGCTGACCGCCCGTGATGCCAACGGCAAGGAAATCGAAATCGGCCTGGGCAAAGTGGTTCACGCCTACCAGCCGAACGCGATGGGTACGTTCACCAAGATCGGTTTCTACTTCAGCAAGGTCTGGGAGTTCCTGTCCGACGACCCGCGTGAAGCGAACACCGAAGGCGGGATCTTCCCGGCAATTTTCGGCACCGTGATGATGACCCTGATCATGGCGATGATCGTGACCCCGTTCGGCGTGCTGGCGGCGGTGTACCTGCGTGAATACGCCAGGCAGAACACCCTGACCCGGGTGATCCGGATCGCGGTGAACAACCTGGCCGGTGTTCCGGCGATTGTTTACGGCGTGTTTGGTCTGGGCTTCTTCGTCTACGTGCTGGGTGGCTCGCTCGACCGTCTGTTCTTCCCGGAAGCGCTGCCGGCGCCGACCTTCGGTACGCCGGGTCTGCTCTGGGCTTCGTTGACCCTGGCGCTGCTGGCGGTGCCGGTGGTGATCGTGGCCACCGAAGAAGGTCTGGCGCGTATCCCGCGCACCGTGCGTGAAGGCTCGCTGGCCCTCGGCGCGACCAAGGCTGAAACCCTGTGGAAGATCGTTCTGCCGATGGCCAGCCCGGCGATGATGACCGGCATGATCCTCGCCGTGGCGCGCGCCGCCGGTGAAGTGGCGCCGCTGATGCTGGTGGGTGTGGTGAAACTGGCGCCGTCGCTGCCGGTGGATGGCAATTACCCGTACCTGCACCTGGATCAGAAGATCATGCACCTGGGCTTCCACATCTATGACGTCGGCTTCCAGAGCCCGAACGTCGAAGCCGCGCGGCCGCTGGTGTACGCCACGGCGCTGCTGCTGGTGCTGGTGATCGCCACCTTGAACCTGTCGGCGGTGTACATCCGTAACCACCTGCGCGAGAAGTACAAGGCGCTGGACAGCTGATCGCCGTCACAAGAATTGAAGGGCTGCCGGCCTGTATCCCGGCAGCCAACCGAACCGAATTTGTTAGCACAGGGGATCTCCCATGCAGCACGAAACACATACCCACGGCATCAACATGTCTGCCCTGGGCCGCGACAAGCAGAGCCTGAACCTCGAGCAGGAAACCGTAGCCATCGAAGTGCCGGGCCTGAGCCTGTACTACGGCGAGAAACAGGCGCTGTTCGACGTCAGCATGAACATCCCGAAACAGCGCGTGACCGCCTTCATCGGCCCGTCCGGCTGCGGCAAGTCCACGCTGCTGCGTACCTTCAACCGTATGAACGACCTGGTGGACGGCTGCCGCGTCGAAGGCGCGATCAACCTGTACGGCAACAACATCTACCGCAAGGGCGAAGACGTGGCCGAGCTGCGTCGCCGGGTCGGCATGGTGTTCCAGAAGCCGAACCCGTTCCCCAAGACCATCTATGAAAACGTGGTCTACGGCCTGCGCATCCAGGGCATCAACAAGAAGCGCATCCTCGACGAAGCCGTCGAGTGGGCGTTGAAAGGCGCGGCCTTGTGGGACGAAGTGAAGGACCGTCTGCATGACTCGGCCCTCGGCCTGTCCGGTGGTCAGCAACAGCGTCTGGTGATCGCCCGTACCATCGCCGTGGAACCGGAAGTGCTGCTGCTCGACGAACCGTGCTCGGCCCTTGACCCGATTTCGACCCTGAAAGTCGAAGAGCTGATCTACGAGCTCAAATCCAAGTTCACCATCGTCATCGTGACCCACAACATGCAGCAGGCGGCGCGGGTGTCCGACTACACGGCGTTCATGTACATGGGCAAACTGGTGGAATTCGGCGACACCGATACCCTGTTCACCAATCCGGCCAAGAAGCAGACCGAAGACTACATCACCGGTCGTTACGGCTAGCAGACACTGGTTGTCGCTCACTGAATTGACGCTGCGGCCCGCCGCACCTTACCGGACGCTCCAAGGACGCCAACATGATTAGTAAAGAAGGCCTTACCCATCACATTTCCGCGCAGTTCAACGCCGAACTGGAAGAAGTGCGCAGCCACCTGCTGGCCATGGGCGGGCTGGTCGAGAAGCAGGTCAACGACGCGGTCACCGCGCTGATCGAGGCCGACTCGGGCCTGGCCCAGCAAGTGCGCGAGATCGACGACCAGATCAACCAGATGGAACGCAACATCGACGAAGAATGCCTGCGCATTCTGGCCCGTCGTCAGCCGGCGGCGTCCGACCTGCGGTTGATCATCAGCATCTCCAAGTCGGTGATCGACCTGGAGCGCATCGGCGATGAAGCGACCAAGATCGCCCGGCGTGCGATCCAGCTGTGCGAAGAAGGCGAAGCGCCGCGCGGTTACGTTGAGGTTCGTCACATCGGCGATCAGGTGCGCAACATGGTGCGTGATGCGCTGGACGCCTTTGCCCGCTTCGACGCCGATCTGGCGCTGTCGGTGGCGCAGTACGACAAGATCATCGACCGCGAATACAAGACCGCCCTGCGCGAGCTGGCGACCTACATGATGGAAGACCCACGCTCTATCTCGCGGGTCTTGAGCATTATCTGGGTGCTGCGTTCGCTGGAGCGGATCGGCGACCACGCGCGAAACATCTCGGAGCTGGTGATTTACCTGGTGCGCGGCACTGACGTGCGCCACATGGGCCTCAAGCGCATGAAGGAAGAAGTTGAAGGGACAAGTGGCGAAACCGCTAATGTTCCGGGCGATGCTGACGATAAGTAAGATTGCCTGAGAAAAGCGCCCGGCCCTTTGGCCGGGCGTTTTTGTTTCTGCTTTTCATAGGCAGAACCGAATTAAAAAGCAGCACCCGCGAACGAAAAGTCCCGGCGTGACTGAAGAGTTTTGGCAATGTGCCATCAGCCAGCGTTATGCTTGCCGGGATTTTAATAGGGGTGTTGGATGAGCAAGATCAGTGTGTTGGTCGTGGACGATGCATCGTTCATTCGTGACCTGGTGAAAAAGTGCCTGCGTAATTACTTCCCGGGGATCCGCACCGAGGATGCCATCAACGGCAAGAAGGCCCAGGCCATGCTGGCCAAGGAAGCCTTCGACCTGGTGCTGTGCGACTGGGAAATGCCGGAAATGTCCGGCCTCGAACTGCTGACCTGGTGCCGCGAGCAGGACAATCTCAAGACCATGCCGTTCATCATGGTCACCAGCCGTGGCGACAAGGAAAACGTGGTGCAGGCGATCCAGGCCGGCGTCACCGGTTACGTCAGCAAGCCGTTCACCAACGAGCAGTTGCTGACCAAGGTCAAGCAGGCCCTGAACAAAGTCGGCAAGCTCGACACCCTGATGAACAGCGCCCCGACCAAGATGAACTCGGCGTTCGGCAACGACTCCCTGAGCGCGTTGACCGGCGGCAAGGCTGCGGTCGTCGGTTCCGCACCGGCGGCTCCCGTGAATCCGTTTGCCAAGCCTGCTGCTGTGGCCCCGGCACCTGCCGCCGCGCCACAGCGTGGCCTGCTCAACAGCCCGCCGGTGAAAGCTCCGGCAGCGTCCAGCGCCCCGGCCGGCGGTCGCGGTCAGGGCCAACTGCGCCTGCCGAGCGGCACCCAGCAATGCGTGATCAAGGCCCTGAGTATCAAGGAAGCGCTGCTGGTGGTGAAACGCACCGACACCCTGCCGCAGATCCTCGACAGCGCCGTGCTCGATCTGGAGCAGGGCGACAACGCCGAAATCGCCCGCCTCAACGGCTACCTGCACGCCGTCGTCGCCCACGAGCCGAAACCCGACAGCGACTGGCTGCAACTGACCTTCCGCTTCGTCGACCAGGACGCGCAGAAACTCGACTACATCTCCCGTCTGATCGCCCGCGGCACGGCGCAGAAGCACTTCGTTCCGGGCGCGTGATCTTCGTCGCCTGACATTGATCGTTCCCACGCTCCGCGTGGGAATGCCTCAAGGGACGCTCCGCGTCCCCCACGCAAAGCGTGGGAACGATCATTCACGCCATTTTGAAACATCTGTCGACTAGCCTGGTCTGCTTCAGCTGCTAGGCTCATTCCCAGGCCTTACTCGACAGAATTTTTGCCCATGCCCCTGCGCCTGCTGTTTTTCTGTGGTCTGTTCATGGCCTCCACCTCGACGGTGGCCATGACGATCTACAAGTCCACCGATGCCAACGGAGTGGTTTCGTACAGCGACCGTCCGAGCAAAGGCTCCCAGGTGTTCGTGTTTCAGGACCGGATGGTCGAGCGCCTCGAGCGCCAGGTCTATCTCGACATCAAGAAGCAGAAGGGCACGGACGTGGTGTTCGTGCGCAACGACCTGTATGCGCCGGTCGAGGTGGCACTGGCGTTTACCGGAATGAGCAACGTACGTGGCGCACCGGCGCAAACGATCCGCCGGGTGCTGCCGGCGCGCAGCAATACGCGGCTGGCGTTGCTGACGGCGGTGTCCGGCGGCAAACCGCTGGTGTACACGCCGATGTTCCAGTATTCCCTTGGTGATCCGGCTGGCGCGGCTCAGGGCTATCGCTACCCGTTTCCGTGGCGTGGCGGGCCGTTTCGTCTGAGCCAGGGTGCCAATGGCGATTACAGCCACTTCGGGCCGAAGAACAAATACGCGATGGACATCGCCATGCCGGTCGGTACCCCGATCATCGCGGCGCGCGCCGGTGTGGTGGTGAAGACCGAAAACTCCCAGAACGGACGCGGCACCGATCCGTCCGGCAACTTCGTGCGGATCCTGCACGACGACGGCACGATGGGCGTGTACCTGCATCTCAAACAAGGATCGGTGAGCGTGCGCGAGGGGCAACGGGTGGCGGTGGGCAGTCCGCTGGCGCTGTCCGGCAACACCGGCAACAGCAGCGGTCCGCACCTGCACTTCGTGGTGCAGCGCAATACCGGGATGGGGCTGGTGTCGATTCCGTATCAGTTCAACCAGCCGCTGGGGGCGTTGCCCAACTTTGCGTTGGGCAAGCAGTAGACCCCGTCAGTCGAGCATCAGCACTTTGGCCAGAACGATCTTCGGACCTTTCATCTTCTTGATGATGATCCGCAGGCCTTCGACTTCCAGCACTTCTTCCTCTTCCGGTACCCGTTTCAGGGTTTCGTAGATCAGCCCGGCGAGGGTTTCGGCTTCGATGTGGTCCAGATCGATGCCCAGCAGGCGCTCGACCTTGAACAGCGGCGTATCGCCCCGCACCAGCAGTTTGCCCGGCTGGTAGGCGAGGATGCCGCGCTCGGCCTTGCGGTGCTCGTCCTGGATGTCGCCGACCAGCACTTCCAGCACATCTTCCATGGTCAGGTAACCGATGATGTTGCCGTCGGCCTCTTCGACTACGGCGAAGTGCGAGCCGCCCTTGCGGAACTGCTCCAGCAGCTGCGACAGCGGCATGTGCCGCGACACGCGCTCCAGCGGGCGGGTCAGCTCGGCGAGGTTGAACGACTCGGGGATGTGATCCAGCGCCGCCAGTTCCAGCAGCAGATCCTTGATGTGCAGCAGGCCGACGAATTCCTTGCGCTCGCTGTCGTACACCGGATAACGGCTGAACTTGTGGCGGCGGAACATCGCCAGGATTTCTTTCAGCGGGGCGTTGAACTCGAGGGTGATCAGGTCTTCGCGGGAGTTGGCCCAGTCGACCACTTCCAGTTCGCCCATTTCCACTGCCGAGGCCAGCACGCGCATGCCCTGGTCGCTCGGGTCCTGGCCACGGCTGGAGTGCAGGATCAGTTTCAGTTCTTCACGGCTGTAATGGTGCTCGTGGTGCGGGCCGGGCTCACCTTGCCCTGCGATGCGCAGGATGGTGTTGGCGCTGGCGTTGAGCAAGTAGATCGCCGGGTACATGGCCCAGTAGAACAGGTACAGCGGCACCGCCGTCCACAGCGACAGCAGCTCGGGTTTGCGGATCGCCCAGGATTTGGGGGCGAGCTCGCCGACCACGATGTGCAGGTACGAAATGATGAAGAACGCGGTGAAGAACGAGATGCCTTTGACGACTTCCGCCGACTGCACGCCGACCGCGCTCAGCAGCGGTTCGAGAATGTGCGCGAACGCCGGCTCGCCGACCCAGCCCAGGCCGAGGGAGGCGAGGGTGATACCGAGCTGGCACGCCGAGAGATAAGCATCGAGCTGACTGTGCACCGTGCGCAGGATGTGCCCGCGCCAGCCGTGCTGTTCAGCGATGGCTTCGACCCGGGTCGAGCGCAGTTTGACCATGGCGAACTCCGCTGCAACGAAGAAGCCGTTGAGCAGAACCAGGATCAGAGCGAAAAGAATCATGCCGAAATCGGCGAATATTGTTGCGAGGGACAAGCCAGGGGAAGGGTCCATGATGGAGTTTTGCGGGTTCCGTGTGGTTCGAAAGAAAGAAAAATCCGCACCTGAAAGGCAGGCGCAAGTCAGCCAATGTAGCGGCTGACCTGGCAATTGCCTAGTCCGGCATTACTCAGCGGCGCTGATGACCCTTGCCTCAGCGACCTGAGCCGGGGCGAAATGGCAGGTGAACGTGCTGCCGTGGCCGGGCACGCTGCTGATCTCCATCCGGGCGCGATGGCGCAGCAGTACGTGTTTGACGATGGCCAGGCCAAGGCCCGTGCCGCCGGTGTTGGAGTTACGGCTGGAGTCGACGCGGTAGAAGCGTTCGGTCAGGCGCGGCAGGTGCTTGCTGTCGATGCCGATCCCGGAGTCCTGCACGCTCAGGTGCGCACCCTGCTCGTCGCCCCACCAGCGGATGCGGATATTGCCCTCGGCCGGGGTGTATTTGACGGCGTTGAACACCAGGTTGGAAAACGCACTGCGCAGTTCCGCCTCGCTGCCCTTGAGCAGGATGCGGGTGTCGGCTTCCAGGGTGATGCGCTGATTCTTCGAGCCGGACAGCTGCTGCGCGTCGCTCTTGATCGACTGCAACAAGGTGTCGATGTGCACCGGCTGGTTGTCCGACGGGTAATCGGTGGCTTCCAGTTTGGCCAGCAACAGCAAGTCGTTGAGCAGGGTCTGCATGCGTCCGCCCTGTTGCTGCATCTGTTGCAGGGCGCGGCTCCAGCGCGGGTTCACTTCCTCGACGTTGTCGAGCAGGGTTTCCAGGTAGCCGCAGATCACCGTCAGCGGGGTGCGCAGTTCATGGGAGACGTTGGCGATGAAGTCTTTGCGCATCTGTTCCAGCTGATGGATGCGCGTGACGTCGCGCACCAGCATCAAGTGTTCGTTGTTGCCGTAGCGCGTGAGGTACAGCTGAATGCGTACGCGGTCGTTGGTTGGCGAGGGGATTTCCAGCGGTTCGGCGTAGCTTTCCTGCTCGAAGTATTCCTTGAAGCGCGGATGGCGGACCAGGTTGGTCACCGGTTGACCGCTGTCCTGCGGGGTCTTGAGGCCGAGCAGGGTTTCGGCGGCGCGGTTCCACCATTCCAGGTTGCCGTCGCTGTCGAGCATGATCACCGCGTCTTTCAGCGCGGCGGTGGACTCCTGAACGCGGTCGATCACCGCTTGCAGGCGTCCGCGTACCCGCTGGTCGCGGCGTTGCAGGTGGTAGATGCTGTCGAACACCTCGCCCCACAGGCCGTAGCCATCGGGCGGTGCTTCATCGGGTTGGTGCAGGCGCAGCCATTCGTGCAGGCGCAGCAGTTGCTTGAGCGTCCAGGCCAGGTACAGGCCCAGGCCCGCCGCCAGACTCCAGCCGTAATAACCGGTGATCAGGCCGATCACCAGGCAGCCGGTGACCAGCAACAGCATGTGGCGAATCAGGGTGCCATGCCAGTTTTGGTTCACGGAAAATGCGGTCCTTGTCTACGGGGCTGGCGCTCGGCTCAGGCTTTGGTGGAGAACCGGTAGCCGGTGCCGCGCACGGTTTGTACCAGATTTTCGTAGGCGTCGCCGAGGGCCTTGCGCAGGCGCCGGATGTGCACGTCGACGGTGCGCTCTTCAACATAGACGTTGCCGCCCCAGACCTGGTCCAGCAACTGGCCACGGGTGTAGGCGCGTTCCTGATGGGTCATGAAGAATTGCAGCAGTCGGTATTCGGTCGGGCCCATCTCGGCCGGACGGCCGTCGATGGTCACGCGGTGGCTGATCGGGTCGAGCAGCAGGCCGCCGACTTCGATCGGCGCTTCGCCATCGGTCGGGCCGGCGCGACGCAGTACGGCCTTGAGGCGTGCCACCAGCTCGCGTGGGGAAAACGGTTTGGTGATGTAGTCGTCGGCGCCGACTTCCAGGCCCTGGATCTTGTTGTCCTCTTCGCCCTTGGCGGTGAGCATGATGATCGGGATGTCCCCGGTCAGCTCGTCACGCTTGAGGCGGCGGGCCAGCTCTATGCCGGAGGTGCCGGGCAGCATCCAGTCGAGCAGGATCAGGTCCGGCTTGCGGTCGACGATGATGGCGTGGGCCTGCTGCGAGTTTTCTGCCTCGAGGCAGTCATAGCCGGCCATTTCCAACGCAACGGCGATCATTTCGCGAATGGGCGCTTCGTCGTCGACGATCAGAATGCTCCTGCCAACCATGCCTTAATCCTCTTGTCATTTAACTGTCTTGCGCCGCATTAGATAACGGAATTATTGCAGTCGTGTGACAGTATTTTAGTCCAGCGGCGATTGTGCAGATCCTGAACTAAGCTCTAAGTCCGAATCCTGACAACCACAAGAGAAGGTTTCCATGACTCAAATGACTGCTTCCTTCAAAGCACTGCTGATGGCCGCTGCCCTGACTCTGCCTGGACTGGCGATGGCGGCCGAGCCGGCCATGATGAAAGACGGAATGATGGTCGATCACAAGGGCATGACGCTTTATACGTTCGACAAGGACAGTGGCGGCAAGTCGATGTGCAACGACGAGTGCGCCAAGAACTGGCCGCCGCTGATGGCGCCGGCAGATGCCAAGGCTGAAGGCAAATGGACAGTCATCAAACGTGATGACGGCATGATGCAGTACGCCTACGACGGCAAGCCGCTGTACACCTTCGTGAAAGATACGAAGCCTGGAGACATGACTGGCGACAAGATGAAAGATATGTGGCACGTCATCACTAATTCCGGGCCGAAAAAGTAAGCGCACCCGCAGTCAGCCTGCTCCCGTCGCCGGGAGCAGGCGTGTTTTCAGCGCAACGCGTAATCCAGCACGATCCCGACGAAAATCGCCAGCCCGGCCCAGTGGTTGTGCAGGAACGCCTTGAAGCAACGCATCCGGTCCCGGTCACGGGTGTACCAGAACTCCCAGGCGTAGCACCCGGCGGCTACCAGCAGGCCGAGGTGGAACCAGATCCCCAGCTCGAACTTCGACCCGGCCAGCACCAGGCAGCCCAGCGACAGTGCCTGCAAGGTCAGGATGATCATCCGGTCGGCATCGCCGAACAGAATCGCCGTGGATTTAACGCCGATCTTCAGGTCGTCGTCGCGGTCGGTCATCGCGTAATAAGTGTCGTAACCCACCGTCCACAGCAGATTGGCGATCCACAGCAGCCAGGCCGTTGCCGGCAGCTCACCGGTCTCGGCAGTGAACGCCATCGGCATGCCCCAGGAGAACGCCGCGCCCAGCACCACCTGCGGGTAATAGGTGTAGCGCTTCATGAACGGGTACGTGAACGCCAGCGCCAGGCCGCCCAGCGACAGCCAGATCGTCGCGGCGTTGGTGCACAGCACCAGCAGGAAACTCACGCCCATCAGCAGCGCAAAGAACACCAGCGCCTCTTTCGAACTGATCCTGCCGGCAGCAATGGGTCTTTGCGCCGTGCGTTTGACGTGGCCGTCGACCTTGCGGTCGGCCCAGTCGTTGATTACGCAACCGCCGGCACGGGTCAGCACCACGCCGAGGACGAAAATCACGATATTGGCCAGTGAAGGCGAGCCCTTGCCGGCAATCCACAGGGCCCAGAGCGTCGGCCACAGCAGCAGGTAAATGCCGATCGGCTTGTCCATCCGGGTCAGCTGAATGAAGTCCCAGGCGCGCGGGTTCAAGCGATTCAGGGATTTGAGCAGGCTTTGGTACATCAGCAGTTCTCCGGACGGGCGCGGACGGCTTCCCACAGCGTAGGCAGGAAAATCTCCGCCACCAGCACACTCAAGGCGCCACGGTCGAAACGCGAGCGGCGGCCCCAAAGTCCGACAGCCCGAGAGTCTTCGGGCAACCAACGCTCCGGGTAATGGCAGACTTCGATGGCGCGGCGCTGAAACGCGTGATCGCAAAACAGCAGTTCGCCCAGCGAGCGGCTGCCCAGTTCATCCATGTGCAAGCCATCGCCCTGCAAGGCGCTGCGCGAGGCCACGCTGCGGGCGAACACCCAGGCCTCGCCATGCCCGCGCAGATACACCTCGCGCACCCAGCCCTCGCTGCCTTCGGCCAGGTCCAGGGCGGCGCATTCGTCGTCGCGCAGGGTCTGCCAGCCTTCGAACAGCGGGGTCACGCTGAAACCATCATCGGACAGGCGCGTCAGCCGGCGGGTCAGGGAGCCTTCGTCGAACAGCCAGTCGAGCGTGGATGTGTCGGGGAGAGGTGTCAGGTCGCTTTGCGGGCGCCACAGCGGGGCGTTTGTGTGTTGCACAATGAGTCATTATTGGCAGCAAATGAGGCGGCGAGCTTAACATGCCGAATCACGAGTTTGATTGATCCGGGTCGCCGCTGCGCCGAACAGGCTTGCATCTGCCCGGCTCGATCAGTACAAAACGCCCTGAGCCGGACGGCAACGCTGCACCATCGACCGTCCGCGCCGGATTAAGCCTGAACCCTGAGGAAGTACCTGAATGAAAAAGTGGCAATGTGTGGTCTGCGGCCTGATCTACAACGAAGCTGACGGCTGGCCGGATGACGGCATTGCGCCGGGCACCCTGTGGCAGGACGTACCGGAAGACTGGCTGTGCCCGGACTGCGGCGTCGGCAAGATGGACTTCGAAATGATCGAAATCAACTGAGAAAACACTGAGGAGTAGGGCATGAGCGCACCTGTCGTAATCGTTGGCACCGGGCTTGCGGGTTACAACCTGGCCCGCGAGTTTCGCAAACTCGATGGCGAAACTCCGTTGCTGCTGATTACCGCCGATGACGGTCGCTCCTACTCCAAGCCGATGCTTTCAACCGGCTTCGGCAAGAACAAGGACGCCGACGGTCTGAGCATGGCAGAACCTGGCGCCATGGCCGAGCAACTGAAGGCCGAGATCCGCACCCATACCCGCATCAGTGGCATCGATCCGGGCCACAAGCGTCTTTGGATTGGTGAGGAAGCGGTGAGCTATCGCGACCTGATCCTGGCCTGGGGCGCCGAAACCGTGCGCGTGCCGATCGAAGGCGACGGCGGGGATCTAGTGTTCCCGATCAACGATCTCGAAGACTACGCTCGCTTTCGCGCTGCAGCGGCGGGCAAGCGCCGGGTGTTGTTGCTCGGTGCCGGGCTGATCGGCTGCGAGTTCGCCAATGACCTGATTCTGGGCGGCTACGAGGTGCAACTGGTTGCGCCGTGCGAACAGGTGATGCCGACCCTGCTGCACCCGGCCGCTGCGGCAGCGGTGCAGGCCGGGCTGGAAAGCCTTGGCGCACGTTTTCACCTCGGTCCGGTGCTGACCCGCCTGCAAAAAGTCGCGGATGGACTGGAAGCGCACCTGTCCGACGGTCAGGTTGTCCCGTGCGATGTGGTGGTCTCGGCCATTGGCCTGCGGCCACGGATCGATCTGGCGGCCGCCGCCGGTATCCAGACCAATCGCGGCGTGGTGGTCGACCGCCGTCTGCAAACCTCGCACGCCAACATTTACGCCTTGGGCGACTGCGCCGAGGTCGATGGGCTGAATCTTCTGTACGTCATGCCCCTCATGAGCTGTGCGCGAGCGCTGGCACAGACCCTGGCCGGCAATCCGACCGTGGTGAACTACGGGCCGATGCCGATCACCGTGAAAACCCCGGTCTGCCCGCTGGTGGTTTCCCCGCCGCCACGGGGCCGCGAGGGTGTCTGGACGGTCGAAGGGCAGGGCGCCGACGTCAAGGTGCTGTGCCACGACGCCGAAGGGCAATTGCTCGGTTATGCCCTGACCGGCGCGGCGGTGATGGAAAAACTTGCGCTGAACAAACAGCTTCCGGCCTTGCTGGCGTAAATACCGGTCGTTCTGTCGGAATCACCCCGCTTTTGCCCCCACAAAGGTCGCGGGGAGACTGGCGCCGCCCTTAACCGCGTGCCATCCTCACTCCCGTCTGCCGCAGAGTAGAGCCTGCGGCGCCTTGGGCGCTGTTCCAACGAGAACAGCACGGACATAACAACAAAAAACCGTCAAAGGGGCTTCACTAATGCGTAAACCAGAACTCGCCGCTGCAATCGCTGAAAAAGCGGATCTGACCAAAGAGCAGGCCAACCGCGTTCTCAATGCCGTTCTCGAAGAAATCACCGGCGCCCTGCACCGCAAGGACAGCGTCACGCTGGTAGGCTTCGGCACCTTCCTGCAACGCCACCGCGGTGCCCGCACCGGCAAAAACCCGCAAACCGGTGAACCGGTGAAGATCAAGGCCAGCAATACTGTTGCGTTCAAGCCAGGCAAAGCGTTGAAAGACAGCGTCAATTAATAATGGCGGCAAACGCCCGGTCAGCCGGACGCGCTGCATGAAAAATGGGCATACCGATTGCGGTCGGATGCCCATTTTTTGTGCCCGATGATTTCGTCCGGATCAGGCCGAGAAGAAGTACCGGGTGAGGTGAAAGAAGATCGGCGCGGCGAAACAGATCGAGTCCATCCGGTCGAGCATCCCGCCGTGGCCCTTGATCATCGTGCCCCAGTCCTTGGCGCTCAGGCTGCGTTTGATCGCCGACATGACCAGGCCGCCGAGGAAACCCATCACCACGATGACCAGCGACATCAACAGCGACTGCCAGAAGCTGAACGGTGTCATCCAGAACATGCAGCCGCCGATCAGCGTGGCGGACAGTCCGCCGCCGACCAGACCTTCCACGGTTTTCGACGGGCTCACCAGCGGCGCGACCTTGCGTTTGCCGAAGAGCTTGCCGAACACGTACTGCAATACGTCGCTCATCTGCACCACGAACACCAGGTAGAACAGCAGCAGGGCGTTCTGACCCTGGAAACCCTGCAGGTCCAGCAACAGCAGCGCCGGCGCGTGGCTGATGCAGTAGATGCAGATCATCACGCCCCACTGAATCTTCGCCGTGCGCTCCAGAAAGCCTTCGGTGTCCTGGCTCAGCACGGCAATCGCCGGCAGCAGCAGGAATGCATACACCGGCACCAGCAGCGTGAACATCGAATACCAATGGGTGCCGATCAGCAGGTATTGCAGCGGGATCAGAATGAAAAACGCCGAAAACAGCGCGTTATGGTCACCGCGCGCGGTCGGCGTCAGGGTGATGAACTCGCGCAGCGCAAACAGCGAAATGAAGCCGAACAGCACCACCGTCGCATTGGGGCCAAGCAGCCAGGAGACGAAGAAAATAATCACCATCCCCCACCACGCGTTCACGCGCTGGTTGAGGTTTTCGATGGTCGCGATCGCGCTTTCGCTCTTGGCGCGTCTGGCCAGTACGCCGCCAATCAGCGAGGCCACCGCCAGCAGCCCGGCGATGGCCGCGAAGAACCACAGGAACTTGGTTTCCAGACTCATTTCGACAACCTCACGATGGCGTCACGCGCCCGTTCCAGAAACACCTGTTTTTCCTCGCCTTCCATCCTTTGCAGCGGATCGCCGATGCGGATCGTGCAGATGATCGGCAGCGGCACATGTTTGCCCTTGGGCATCGAGCGATGCAGGTTTTCCAGGTAGATCGGCACCAGATCGACGTCTGGAAAAGTCTCGGCCAGGCGGAAGATTCCGGATTTGAATTGCCCCGGCAGCGCCTGGGTGGAGCGGGTGCCTTCGGGGAAAATGATGATCGAATGACCGGCCCGCACCACATCGAAGATCGGCTCCAGCACATTGGTGCCCGGTGCCGGATTGCGCTCGATCAGCACCGCGTTCAGGCCTTTCTGCGAGATGTACGACAGAAAGCGGTTCTTGCCCCAGTAGTCGGCGGCGGCCACCGGTTTCACGTTCAAACGCGCTTCGGGTGGCAGCGCAGCGATGATCGCCAGGGTGTCCATATGGCTGGTGTGGTTGGCGTAGTAGATGCGCTGGCGCGAGAGGTCCGGTGGGCTTTCCCAGCGAGCGGTTACGCCGATCAAGAAACGCAGCACCGAAATCAGCGCATTACTGATCCACATGGGTATTCCCCTTCAGTTGTCTGGCGATGGCCAGGGTGCGCGTGACGCATGTGGCGACAGAGCCAAGGGCGATGATCACCAGCGCGATCAGCAAAGCGTAGTGGGTCGCGTAGTAAAGGGTTTCGAACACATTTAACAGCAGCGCCACGGTCATCACCGCCATCCGGTGCTGCTTGGCCATCGGCCCCATGAAGCTCTGCGTGAGCCCTAGAGCGCCGCCGAACACACGGACATACGCTGTCAGCGCAGCGGCCAGTGCTGCGAACCAGCCAAGATCGGACTGGCCGATGGCAAAACCCAAGCCGACGATCAGCAGGCTGTCCGCGACCCGATCCGGAAACTCGTTGTACAGGCTGCCGACGGCCGATTGCTTGCCGCCTTCGATCGCCACCATCCCGTCGAACAGATTGCACAGCAGCCGCAGTTGAATGCCGACGATGCACAAGATTGAACCGGCCACGCCGTTGTCGATGTTCAGCGTCGCCGCGCCGAACAGCGCGAAGAGCATGCTGATGACGGAGATCTGGTTGGGGGAGATGTCCCGCTTGACCAGTTCATCCGTGAAGCGTTTCGCCCAGCCCGCCGAGCGGGTCTTGATGGGCCGTCTGTTTTCATCCATTTGCCAATGTCCGTATCAGTGAGGAATTGCAGTAAGTTGAATTGTGGTCGCTGGCGGTAGACGGTGCTCGACAATCGAGTGGTCACCAGGAGTCGTAGGGAATGCCGTATTTTTCGATGTAGGCCTTGGACTCTTCATGGAGCTGTCGATGTCTTCCGTTGGACCGACCATCGTAGGGGCCTTTGGGATTGATCGTGGCCTGGACTCGCATGATTTCGGTTGACAAAAGGCACTGACCGCGCAACCAGACCTTGGCGATGCCGCCTGGCGCGAGACCAATGACCATCATATTTCGGTAATCCGTGATCCATTTGCCGTCTGCCCCACAGTAAGCTTTTTCACTCTTGAGCATAACTTGGCGCGCCGACTCCGGAATCTCTATGTAGGCTTCGTAGGTCTGCGGCTCGGCCATGGACTGCCAGCGCACGTAGACCAGACGTGGCAGTGCGGCGCCGGTGACATATCGGCCTTTCCCTCCCGCACTTTCCGGCCACCCTATCGGTTTCCCCCGAAACTTGGCGGGTACACCTTTACTGAGTGGCCGAGGGTAGGAAATGGCCGGAATTCCAAAGGCTGCGCCTCGAAACACGCGCTTGTTGACGTCCACAACGTCGGCAGTTTCGATCCAGACCTCCATGTAATCGGGAGCAAAAAATCTGAGCATCCAGCCGTCATAAGGCAGTGATTTTCTGTCGGCGATCGCGCAGCCGCCCAGCAAAACAGCCAGTGTCAGAGCAAAGGCAATCTTGAGCATGTACGAGTTCTCACGCATTGGGATGCACCACACGAGCAGATTTGTCGGCGGGGCGATTGATAAACAGGATGCTAAGCCCGGTTTCGTTGAATCCCTTCGCTGCATTCCAGTTGGATGACAGATGAATGTAGCGTTGCGCGAGTAGCGCTTGCTCGTTCAGGTTCAGATCGATACTGCGGGTTTCGCCCAACGCATAAGTCATCAGTTTCTTAGCGATACCCTTGAGTTCTTCTGGTAGCACGTATTTCTGATCTTCTTCATCAATTGTCTGGAACTCGACCCCGTGCCTGGTCGCCAACTCCCGCATGATTCGCAGGTAAATCAGGGACAGGTCATTGCGCACGACGCGTTCGCTGTAGACCGCTGCATAGACATTTTTTGATTTGCGCCGATCACCCTTGACGTTGCTGGCCGTTTCCACCGCCCAGGTTTTGACTTGAAGCGTCAGTCCATAGAAATGCAGTGGGTCCTGAAGCCTGCCGAGTTCTTGCTCGGCCAATCGATAAGCGTTGGTCGAAGACGAAGGGGTATTGAAGTCCACGTCGCGACTGCAGCGCGGCTTGCTAAGCAGTACCCGTTCGACAAAATTCGGTAAGTATCCGCCGCCCAAGTCGGAGTGGACGCCCGGCAACACAATGTCGGCGTTTCCGGCGCTGTTAAGCGAAAAGTTGTGGCGGCGTTCGTCCCGGGCAACCAGGTGCACAACTTTCTTTGCAATGTCCGGCGCCAGATACAGATTGACGCCGGGGTTGTTGGCGTCATGGACGCTGAAATCGCCGTCAGCCATGCTGCCTATGGCGGCAGCGGTGTCGAAGATGCCGATGAAGTTGATGCTGACGTCAATGCTCGTCCGCCAAGCGAAACCCTCAAGGAACAATGACGAGTTTGCCGGTATTAACTGTGCCAGTGAACTTTGCTCGCCCTTCATCACTTCATTGGCAAAATGCCTCGCGGCAGCCGCGCCGCGACTGAAGCCGAAGATGTCGAACTGAACTGTCTTAACCTTCCGGATTGGGTTTTCCGACTTGAAAATATCAATTCCTTCAAAGATGCGCGCTCGGCTCTGTTTGACTTTCGCCAATACACCTTGTGCACCTGTGCCGGTCATTTGCGAGAAAACCGAGTCGTCCTCATTACCACTTGTACCGATGCCATCAAGGTAGACCGGGATGTACCCAATCTTTTCTCCCTCTGTCAGTTGCCGGTTTTGGTCATCGCGATACAACCCATACAACTTCGCCACATTGCTCGCATCATTCCCATAACTGTTATCCGGCACATTGCCCTGTCCGTCATACCCATGCATCTGGCAGAACTGTCGAATGTCCTCGGCTTCCTCCTCAAGATTCACATCCCGCGCATAGCAGCCTTTCACTTGTTCGCTATTGAACAGATTGTTCCCCGTCCCATCGAAAAACACGCCGATCCGCAAGGTGATGCCGGCAGGCATTTCATCTTCCAGTTCAACTTCTTCCTCCTCTTCTTCAAGTTCGGCGTCTTCCGAGTCTTTATTGGAGGAGGAAGTCAGTCCGGCCGCCAAGGCACCCGCCATCGCGGCTTCTGGATGATCAGCGGCTTCGCTGGCGGACGTCTTTCCACCCGCCACCATCTCGGTACTGCTGAAGATCCCGCCCCTGTCGATCACGATATGGTGACCGCCCGCCTTCAGCGTGATGCTGGCGCCGGCATCCAGCACCACGCTGGCGCCGGCCTTGATCTGCACCTGCTGGCCCGCCTCGACGGTGATGATTTTTCCGGCCGTCGTCTGGCTACTGCCCTGGATGCTTTCCCATCGATCGCGCCCGACCGCCAGCCGGCTGTCATGGAGAACCTGCCGCTCCATGTCGCGCTGGGCACGCAGGTAGACCAGTTCCAGTCCGGCGCGGTCTTCAATCGTCAGTTCGTTGTAGCCACCCGTGTCAGGCGAGCTGCGGCTGCGCAGCACGGTTCGGGTCTTGTGCTCGGGTAGCTTGTAGGGCGCGGGGGTGACCTTGTTGATCACGCAGCCGGTAATCAGCGGCTGGTCGGGATCACCTTCCACGAAGGTCACCACCACTTCCATTCCGATGCGTGGGAGGGCGATGGCACCGAAACCGTTCCCGGCCCAGCTCGACGACACCCGCACCCAGCAACTGCTGCGCTCACTGTTTAATTCGGCGCGGTCCCAGTGGAATTCGACTTTTACGCGGCCGAATTCATCGCAGTAGATCTCTTCGCCTTTGGGGCCAGTCACTCGAGCGGTCTGGCTGACCAGCGGTGGCCGGCGTGCGGGCAGTGGCGGGCGGAAAACCACCTCGGCCGGAATCGCGCGGAAGGTGTTGCGATAGCCTTGGGTAAAGCCGTCCGCCGATTGAGTTTCGCTGCTAACCGACTCTTCGAGCACTTGCGGCTGCCGTCCGGTGTGGGTGACACCGAGCAGCAGCCACAGAGCGTTGTATTTCTGGCGAGGGTGTTCGGTCAGTTCAAGCAGATGGCCGCAGCGCAAGGTAGGTTGGTTGCTTTGACCCTCTGCCATTTCATAGTCTGCGCGATGGCGCTCCAAGGCCTGACGGGCCAGTTGCTTGCCACGCTTTTCGTTGTCCAGCGGCAACGGGTATTGGTAGTCCTCAAGCGTCGGGGTGAATTCGGCGCTGAAGCGGCATTCGATTAAAAGCGTCGGTCGCCTCAGGTCATAGTCGCGTCGCGTGACCCGGCTTGTCCGGGTGGCGGCGCGCAAGGAAAACCTGCTGACTACTGGATATTCCGGGACCATCCCGCTATCCCGGCGATAGGGTGTGGCGCGCAAAGTCGGGAGGAAAACCGCGTCATCGGTGAACACCAGCAAATGGCCTTGCGCGGAGTGCTGGTGATGCCAGGCGATGCCCTCCTCGGCACACAAGCGCTGAATGAACTCGAAATCACTTTCGCCGTATTGGGTGCAGTACTCCCGTGCCGGCAGGGGCTGGACATGAAAGGTGAATGCATCGGCGAGGATGCCGTGTCGCTTGAGTGTTTGCGTGATGATCTGCGGAACGGTCTGACTTTGGTAAATCCGTTGACCGTGACTGAACTGCAAATAGTGCAGGCTCGGCACCAGAGTCAGGCGATAACGGGTCAGGCGTTTGTCGGATTCACCCGCCAACACATCGTCGATGCGTCCATGAATGCCTTCACCGTTCAGGCCGAACTGCAGGAAGGCAGGCTGACTGAGCAGGCCTTCCATATCGAAGTCGGGGTCTTCACTGACCAGTTCGACGTGGATGGCATAAAGGGTGCTGATGGTCTCGGTGCCTTCGAAGGCCAGCACCTTGAAGTCGTTGCGAACAGCGGGAATCTGCAGCGTAAAGCGCGCAGAACTGACAGCTCCAGACATACGCTTGTCCTTAAGCAGAGAGGGGAAGACGGCGTGATGTCGAAACCCTCCCTGGTCAGCGCACGCGAACATTGGCCGGCACGCTAACAAGGCGTTAAACAGATTTATGTAAGAAGGATCGCTTGTTTAAGTCGGAGCTTTCCGCGTTGTAAAACAACGTGGAAATTGTGGGAAATGGCTGTGAGAAAGTGACGGTGGGTGATTGGAATCCTGCGTAATAGTCTTGTGCAGCCAAGGATTCAGGACTTTTAAACATATAGATGCCATCAAATTGATGGCACTTTTAATGTTGTCTGTTGTCGCCAGTCAATTGTTAATAAATGGAGGTGTATTTTCGGAAGCGTCCTACTTTAAATTTTTTCCGGGTTTGTCATGCTTTCTCCGCTTACTTGTGGAACGAGCGTGCAGATGTTCTCGATGACGCGCTCCGGCCGCTCTGGCCCAATGCTTTCGGAAGGGATAGGCGAAAAAGTGAAATATTAAGGGACATCAGGGAATCCCCTGTCACATATAGGGCGATCTCCTACAGAGCCCAATGAACAGTTCGTCTTGTTGTTTAATCAGATGCTTGCTAGTGGCCATCATAGTGATTACGATGCGCCCACTTGAAAGAGCACGCACTCAATTGGATGAGTCTTTCGACTGCTCTTCGATACTGTCCCGCGCCGCTGCAACTCCAATAGGCGCACGACCGTAATCCAAATAAAGGCCATGGATGTCCTACTCAAGCAAACTTTCTGCCCATTACCTCGAACTCGCTAAAGTCTCTGTTTCCAAAGAGAATTTTGCGGGTGAAGACGTTCGTTTCTCGAGCGAATTCGAGGCCCTGGAAAGCGAGCTGGCCAAAGCCTCGTCGATGCACGAAAGCGGGCAGATCGACTGGCTGAAAATTCGCGAAAACAGCGAAAACCTCCTGCGTACCCAATCCAAGGATTTGCGTGTCGGCGCCTGGCTGACCTGGTCGCTCTACCAGCGTGAATCCTTCCCCGGCCTGCTGGCCGGCCTCGGTTTGCTGCACCATTTGTCGGAAAACAACTGGGCCGAGATTCACCCGCTCAAACCCCGTACCCGGGCCGCCGCCATCGGCTGGCTGGTGCCGCGTCTCGAGCAGGTGATCACCGAGAACATCGCGATCAAGGAACAGCTGCCGATGTTCCGGCAGTTGTCCGAGCATCTGTCCGGTCTCGACGCGGTGTGCACCGAGCATCTGGGCGATGATGCGCCGCTGCTGCTGCCGCTCTCCCGCCGTCTGAAAACCATGATCCAGCGCGCCGCCGACAACCAGCCGGCACCCGGCGTGGTGGGCGCGGCGGTGGCCCAGGTCAAGCAGGCCGCCAGCCAGTTGCTGGCGCCGGGCGCACCGATCGACAACGAGAAAGAAGCCCACAAGGCTCTGCGCGCCCAGCAGGAAAGCGCCCGTCCGCTGTGCGCCTGGTGGCTCAAGCAGAAAGCCACCGACCTGCGCGCCCTGCGCCTCAACCGCACCTTGCTGTGGATGACCATCGACGCGGTGCCCGAGCGTAACGCCGAGCAGATCACCGTGCTGCGCGGGTTACCGGTGGACAAGCTCAAGCAGTATCAGGACCGTTTCGATCAGGGCAAATACGCCGACCTGCTGGTGGAGCTGGAGGCGAGCCTGGCGAAGGCACCGTTCTGGTTCGATGGCCAGCGAATGGTCTGGGAATGTCTCCAGAACCTCAACGCCGAGCTGGCCATGCGCGAAGTGGAAATCCACTTCGCGCTTTTGATTCAACGCCTGCCCGGCATCATCGAGCTGCGCTTCCATGACGGCTCGCCGTTCGCCGATCCGTCCACTCGGGCGTGGATCGCCGGCAACGTCATGCCGCACCTGCAAAGCGCCAGCGCGCCGCGCAAGGTCGAGACCGAGAACGTCGAAACCCAGCCGGCCTGGGAAAAGGCCCTCGAAGAAGTCCAGCCGATCCTGCGCAAGGAAGGCCTCAAACCCGCAGTGCAGATCCTCAAGCAGGGGCTGCAATCGGCGCACGGCGGGCGCGAACGCTTCTTCTGGCAGTTCGCCCTCGCGCGGCTGTGCTTCCTGGCCAAGAAATACGAACTGGCCAAGAACCAGCTCGAAACCCTCGATCAGACATTACAGGACTCAGGCCTGCACGCCTGGGAGCCCGATCTTGCATTGGAAGTGCTGCACCTGCTGCACAGTTGCTGCGAGTTGTTACCGCAGAACCATGCCGTACGTGAACGCAAGGAAGAGATTTATCGCAGGCTGTGCCACCTCGACCTCGAAGTGGTACTCGAATAGGCCCCAGGGCCACAACCGCAAGGAGAAAAGCCATGGCCAAAGAAGGCTCGGTAGCCCCCAAGGAACGCATCAACGTCACCTTCAAACCCGCCACCGGCGGTGCTCAGGAAGAGATTGAACTGCCGCTGAAGCTGCTGGCAATCGGTGACTACACCCACCGCAAGGACGATCGCAAGATCGAGGATCGCAAGCCGATCAGCATCGACAAGATGACCTTCGACGAAGTGCTGGCCAAGCAAGAGCTGGGTCTGACGCTGAGCGTGCCGAACCGTCTGCAGGAAGATGGCGAGGCCGACGAGCTGGCCGTGCAACTGCGCGTCAACTCCATGAAGGACTTCAACCCGGCCAGCCTGGTCGAGCAAGTGCCTGAGCTGAAAAAACTGATGGAACTGCGCGACGCGCTGGTGGCCCTCAAAGGCCCGCTGGGTAACGCACCTGCGTTCCGTAAAGCCATCGAAGGCGTGCTCGCCGACGACGAATCCCGCGGTCGCGTACTCGGTGAGCTGGGCCTGAACGCCGCAGCTCCGGACGCTTGAGACTCCAGCAGCCAAGGAAGCCAACACAATGAGCACTAGCGCAGCACAACAGAACGCCGCAGAAAACGGCGAGTACAGCATCCTCGACAGCATCATCGCCGAAACCCGCCTGACGCCGGACGACGAAGCCTACGACATCGCCAAGCGCGGTGTGTCGGCGTTCATCGAAGAGCTGCTCAAGCCGCAGAACAACGGTGAGCCGGTCAAGAAAGCCATGGTTGACCGCATGATCGCCGAGATCGATGCCAAGCTCAGCCGTCAGATGGACGAAATCCTGCACCACCCGGACTTCCAGGCGCTGGAATCGTCGTGGCGTGGCCTGCAACTGCTGGTCGACCGCACCAACTTCCGCGAAAACATCAAGATCGAAATCCTCAACGTCTCCAAAGAAGACCTGCTGGACGATTTCGAAGACTCGCCGGAAGTCATGCAGTCGGGCCTGTACAAACACATCTACACCGCTGAATACGGCCAGTTCGGTGGTCAGCCGGTTGGCGCGATCATTGCCAACTACTACATGTCCCCAAGCTCGCCGGACGTGAAGCTGATGCAGTACGTGTCCAGCGTAGCCTGCATGTCCCACGCGCCGTTCATCGCCGCCGCCGGCCCGAAATTCTTCGGTCTGGAAAGCTTCACCGGTCTGCCGGACCTGAAGGATCTGAAAGATCACTTCGAAGGCCCGCAATTCGCCAAATGGCAGAGCTTCCGTACCTCGGAAGATTCCCGCTACGTTGGCCTGACCGTGCCGCGTTTCCTGCTGCGTAACCCGTACGACCCGGAAGAAAACCCGGTCAAATCGTTCGTGTACAAGGAAAACGTTGCCAACAGCCACGAGCACTACCTGTGGGGCAACACCGCTTACGCGTTCGGCACCAAGCTGACCGACAGCTTCGCCAAGTTCCGCTGGTGCCCGAACATCATCGGCCCACAGAGCGGCGGCGCGGTTGAAGACCTGCCTCTGCACCACTTCGAAAGCATGGGCGAAATCGAAACCAAGATTCCTACCGAGGTTCTGGTTTCCGACCGTCGTGAATACGAACTGGCCGAGGAAGGCTTCATCTCCCTGACCATGCGCAAAGGCTCCGACAACGCGGCGTTCTTCTCCGCAAGCTCGGTGCAGAAGCCGAAGTTCTTCGGCATCAGCGCAGAAGGCAAGGCGGCAGAGCTGAACTACAAGCTCGGCACCCAACTGCCGTACATGATGATCGTCAACCGCCTGGCTCACTACCTGAAAGTGCTGCAGCGCGAGCAACTCGGTTCGTGGAAAGAGCGTACCGACCTCGAGCTGGAACTGAACAAGTGGATCCGCCAGTACGTGGCCGACCAGGAAAACCCGAGCGCCGAAGTACGTGGCCGTCGTCCGCTGCGCGCTGCGCAAGTGATCGTCAGCGACGTTGAAGGCGAGCCGGGCTGGTACCGCGTCAGCCTGAACGTGCGTCCGCACTTCAAGTACATGGGTGCCGATTTCACCCTGTCGCTGGTTGGCAAGCTGGACAAAGAGTAAGAGCGACTCATGGACGGATACGGCAGCCTTTTCGAACGCCTCAATGGCGACGCGGAACAGCGCAAGGGCAAGAGCCTCGAGGCTTCGGCCATGGCGTCGGTGGCTGCCCATCTGGCCAAAATGCTCAGCACCCGGGCCGGCAGCGTGCAAACGCTGTCCGACTACGGGTTGCCCGATCTCAATGACATGCGCCTGAGCCTGCACGACTCCCTGAGTCAGGCCCGCCTGGCCATCGAAAGCTTCATCGAAGCCTACGAGCCGCGCCTGAGCAACGTGCGTGTCATTTCCCTGCCGCGTGACCACGACCAGCTTCGCCTGGCCTTCAGCATCGAAGGCCTGCTGGAAGTCGAGGGTTTCAAGCGCCAGGTCAGTTTCGCCGCGCGCCTGGATGGCAGCGGTCAAGTGAAGGTCAACTAAGGAGAACCCCGATGTCTGGCAAACCTGCAGCACGCGTATCCGACCCCACCGCTTGCCCGCTCCCCGGCCACGGCACCAACCCGATCGCCGCCGGTTCCGGCGACGTGTTCTTCGACGGCCTGCCGGCGGCCCGCCAGGGCGATGCCTCGGCGTGTGGTGGTGCGTTGGTCGGCGATCTTGCGACTACGGTTCTGATCAACGGCAAGCCGGCTGCCACTGTTGGTTCGGTAGGTTCTCATGGCAACAAGGTCACTGCTGGATCAGGGACGGTGATTATCGGCAATTCGCATTCGCCGGCGCCGTTTGTGCCGCCATTGCCGTTGATTCTTCCGGGTTTTGATGAGCAGTTCGCCCTTACCGACGAGTCTGGCGCCCCGATGGCTGATCGCCGATATCTCATCGTTCGGCAAGATGGATCGCAGGAAGAGGGTGTTACCAACGCAAAAGGATTCACTCATCGGCTATCTCGCCACGAAAGTGCAGAGACAGTTGAAATCTATGTCGCAAAGGGAGATTGATAGATGGGCGCTGACGTCATCAATACTTCAAGTGGTGCTTTTTCGAAAGTTGCAACGATGAGCAGTACCCCAACCAAGGACCTCACGCCTAAGCCTATCGTTGTTGAACAAGGTCTGACGGTATTCCTGGGTGGGGCTGGAATGATCGGTGCTTACAACGCGGATATGGTTGCAGCACTCAAGGAAGCCGGCATTCCCAATGCTGTATTTGGTAACTATTCATCTCTCACGGCAGGGCTGGATAAACATGTCCCAGACATGGTGGACATGCTAAGCGATGCGGCCTCTGTCGTTTTATATAATCAAGATGAAAGTGATCCGGTCATATTTGAATATGGCGAGCTGCAGAAGTGCACTTATGGTGGTGAGTACATAGAGAAGAAATATCTCTACGGCTTAATTACGATCAAAAGTAATAGCGTTGTGGAGTGTACGCCCACCAGCGATATTCTAGCCGTAAAAATTAGTCGCGATGTTTCGAAAATAAAGGCGACGGAATTTTCTCTCGAATCAATGGAAATTACAAAACCATTACCCAAGGTCGGGCAGTTCAATATAGTCGGATACTCTTGGGGGTCCGTAATCGCAGCGCGAACGGCAATGTATTACGCGCGCTCGGGCGTAAAAGTTGATCACGTTGTCCTCATCGGTGCTCCGATTAATAAAAGCCTGAAGGATGCAGTGAGCAGTCACGAAAATATAGGTAAGGCAATAATCATAAACCTGCAGGACAAGGGCGATCCTATTTACGCCGGCATGACTGACAAGGAGTTGGTGGACTCTGCATTGGAGCTGGGTAAGCAGATGCCTACGGCGGAGGGGCACTTTTACTACTCCGGAGACACGGCTGACGGGAAGGCCAGACGGCGTGAGCTTGCGAAGCTCCTTTACTCAAAGGGTCTTCGTTAAATGTTTCGCGTTTTCTATTTTTTGATATCAGCTCTGTTGCTGCTGATGTCGCTCACCGAGCCCCAGAGTAAATGGTCGGTGGGTGGCGTTGAGTTGTATGGGTATTTTTTTGTTTTTTGTATTGTTGTTTATGTTCCATTGATGGTCGCTGCCTTGTTTTTTTTTACAAGGTCGTTGGTTGTGATCGTTAGAACAAGAAATCTGCGAAATGGGGTCATGCCTTTGGTTACGGCTTTTGCAGGTGCGATCGCCCTCTATGAATTTAACTATTGGGTGTTCAATGTTATTTACTGACTCGAAAAATATGAGGCTGTGCGGATCCTGTTATTGCGACATTTTTCGCGCGCCAGAAGCTCTGCGTCAATTATGGTTTGCGCTCCCTCTTCGCTTCGAGGTCCTGCGCTGATGAATTACGTAGTGAAAATAAAGTTGATGATCTTCATGGCGATAGCCCTCGTTTTTCCATTTTTGGTGTTCGAGGTGTTCGCAGTTTTCAAATTGGATTTTGCGGAGCCGTATAGTTATGCGTTGTCCGTTCCATTGGTAATTTTTTCTTTTTTTATTTTGCAGTTTGCTATCGGCTTGAGTGTTGTAAAAGGTTGGGCCTCTAGTGGTATGCCTAAAAACTACGTTTATTTGTTTTTTTGGGTTTTTAGTACCGCTTTGCTTTTCGCTCTTCCTAAGGCTTTTGGCAGAGGTGGAGTTTAAATGCAGGGATATCTGGCGGGAGTGGCTGACAGCGATTCGAGCTGGCATCGTTTGCTGACCTACATCGTTCTGGCGTCTGTCGTCGCAATTCATGGTGCAGGTACTTGGTACGGGAATGTGAAGCCGGCATGAACATCTACGCCCGCGTTGCCATGAACCTGGCTTTCCATGCCGCTGGATGTGTTGCGTACGTTTTCCTGAACGACGCAGTGGTCGTTGCCTACAAAGCATTCAACGGCGGCTTCACCACCCGTGGCGTAGGCATCGGCATCGCACATTACATGTTCATTTATATTTTTTTCGCGGTGAACGCACTGGTTGCTGTGTTCCCGAAGCTATGGGCAAAACTCGGCCTGCTCGCGCTGATGGTCTCTTGGATTCTATTCATGATGGTGCCCGACAACCCGTTGCGGGCGCTGTTCTACACCGTGGCTCAGGGGGGGGTGACGTTGCTGGCGATTCTGGCCACGCAGGTCATTGAGCTGCGCCTGGAAAAGCGCGCGTTGATGCGGCAGGCATTGCCTGCGATTGCTTCGCAGGACGTGGTTTCGCAGATGAGGGCTTGCCCGTGATCGGGGTATCGAACCAGATGCCCATCCTCAGCCGCGCGCAGCTGAGTTTTTTCATGGGTGCCTTGTGGACGCCATTCTTGGCCATGCTCGCGTTTTCATCCTATGGCCTGTGGATTGGCGAATATTCGACATTCGATTCGTCCGAGACCCACTGGGTGTATCTGTTGTGGTTCGGCATGCCCGGACTGTTGTTGTTTGCGCTGTGGGTATCGCGGGCCGCGAAGAGCCGCAATGAGCAGCAGGCGCTGCGAATGGTCTGGCTGGCGCCGTTGAAGATCATCCCTTTCTACGCGGTGCCCTGGATGCTTTATGGCTTGTGCAGCCTGGTCGTCGGGCCGTTCGACAGTGCTTTCATGGCCTACGGCTGGATCCTGCTTGTGCCATACCTCCTGATCGCCGGTTACTTCTGCGCCGGCGTGACGGTTGCGCTCTACAGGATATTTTTTTGATGAGTTCCACTACCAGGCAGGTAACCCGTGTCCTTTAACCACTACTACCAAAGCGAACTCACCGCACTGCGCCAACTGGGCCGCCGTTTCGCCGAGCGTAGTCCGGCGTTGGCGCCGTTTCTGGGGCAGGCCGGGCGGGATCCGGATGTGGAGCGGTTGCTGGAAGGCTTTGCGTTTCTGACCGGGCGGCTGCGCCAGAAGCTCGATGACGAGTTGCCGGAGCTCAGCCATTCCCTGATGCAGTTGCTCTGGCCGAACTACATGCGCCCGCTGCCGGCGTTCAGCATTCTGCAGTTCGACCCGCTCAAGCGTTCGGGTCCGGCGCTAAAGGTCGAGCGTGACACGCCGATCGAGAGCGTGCCGATCGAAGACGTGCGTTGCCGCTTCCGCACCTGCTACCCGACCGAAGTCATGGCGCTGGATCTGGCCGCGCTGAACTACTCGGTGAAAGGCGACGGTTCGTTGCTCAGCCTGCGCCTGGAGATGAGTGCCGACGGCCACCTCGGCGAGCTGGAGCTGAGCAAACTGCGCCTGCACTTTGCCGGCGAGCGCTACATCAGCCAGATGCTCTACCTGAGCCTGCTGCGCAACCTCGACGGCATCGAACTGATCCCGCTCGACGGCGCCGGCAAGCCGATCGATGGCGTGAGCGGCAAGCCGATGGCGTTCAAGATTCCGGGCGACCGGGTCAAACCGGTGGGCTTTGCCGAAGAAGAAGCGCTGATCCCGTATCCGCTGAACACCTTCCGCGGCTATCGCTATCTGCAGGAATACTTCGCCTTCCAGGACAAGTTCCTGTTCGTTGATGTCCACGGCCTCGACATTCTCAAGGCGCTGCCGGAAGACACGCTCAAGCAGATGCGCGGCCTGGAATTGCGCTTCGACATCCGCAAGAGCGGCATCATGCGCATGCGTCCGACCCTGGATAACGTGAAGCTGTTCTGCACGCCGATCGTCAACCTGTTCAAGCACGACGCGCTGCCGATCCGCCTCGACGGCAAACAGGACGAATACCTGCTGCTGCCGGCCGAATACGATCTGGAAAACTGCGGCGTGTTCTCGGTGGAGACCGTGACTGGCTGGAAACCCGGCGGCCTCGGTTATCAGGAATACGTGCCGTTCGAATCCTTCGAGCACGACCCAAGTTTCGACGTGCCCAACAGCCGTCCGCATTACAGCATCCGCCAGCGTTCGTCGCTGCTGCACGACGGCCTCGACACCTACCTGAGCTTCGGCATCCGTCACACCGAAGCCCATGAAACCCTGTCGATCGAGCTGGTCTGCACCAACCAGAACCTGCCGCGCAAACTCAAGCTCGGGCAGATCTGCATGGCCTGCGAAGAGACCCCGGAGTTCCTGAGTTTCCGCAACATCACCCCGGCCACTTCCAGTTTTGCGCCGCCGCTGAACCGTGACTTCCTGTGGAAGCTGATCAGCAACATGTCGCTTAACTATCTGTCGCTGGCCGACGTCAATGCACTGAAGGTGATTCTCGAAACCTACGACCTGCCGCGCTACTACGACCAGCACGCGGAGAAGGTCAGCAAACGCCTGCTCGGCGGTCTCAAGCACATCAAGCATCACCACGTGGACCGCTTGCACCGTGGTTTGCCGGTGCGCGGTCTGCGCACCGAACTGACCATCGACCCGGAAGGGTATATCGGCGAAGGCGACCTGTTCGTCTTCGCCTCGGTTCTCAACGAGTTTTTCGCGCTTTACGCCAGTCTCAATTCATTCCATGAGCTGCGGGTAAAAAGCACACAGGGAGAGGTGTACCAATGGACACCACGTATGGGCCTGCAGCCCCTGCTTTAAGCGGGCTGACGAAGGTAATACGCGAGTACTCGCTGTTTCAGGCCGTGCTGCTGGTGATCGACCGGCTGCGCGATGCGCACCCGTACCTGAGCGAAGACGATTTGTACGACCAGCTGGAATTCCAGGCCAACCCGAGCCTCGGATTTCCGCGCAGCGACGTCGATCGTGTGGAGTTTTTTGAAGAGCACGGGCAGATGCGCGCGCGCCTGCGGTTCAACCTGATCGGCCTGGTCGGTTCCGGTTCGCCGCTGCCGGCGTTCTATGGCGAGCAAGCCCTGGGCGACAGCGAAGACGGCAACCCGACGCGCAACTTCCTCGACCTGTTCCACCATCGCCTGCAACGGCTGATGCTGCCGATCTGGCGCAAGTACCGCTACCGCGCGAGCTTCCAGAGTGGCGCGGTCGACCCGTTCTCCTCGCAGCTGTTCGCCCTGATCGGCCTCGGCGGCGACGAGATCCGCAAGGCCAAGGAACTGAACTGGAAACGCCTGCTGCCGTACCTCGGCCTGCTCAGTCTGCGGGCGCACTCGGCGGCGCTGATCGAAGCGGTGCTGCGTTACTACTTCAAGCACGAAGACCTGGTCATCGAGCAGTGCATCGAGCGCCGCGTGGAAATCCTCGAAGAGCAGCGCAACCGCCTCGGCTTCGCCAACAGCGTGCTGGGTGAAGACCTGGTGCTGGGCGAACGCGTGCGCGATCGCAGCGGCAAATTCCGCATCCACATCACCGAACTCGACTGGGAGCGATTCCACGAATTCCTGCCCATCGGTTTCGGTTACCAGCCGCTCTGCGCGCTGGTGCGGTTCACCTTGCGTGACCCGCTCGATTACGACATTCGCCTGGTGCTGCGCCCGGAAGAAATCCGCGAACTGCGCATTGGCGAGAAGAACGACTGTCGCCTGGGGTGGACCAGTTGGCTGGGCTGCGAAAAAGCAGACGGCGTGGTGACTCTGGGCAGCAAAATTCATTAAGGACGTGAGCCATGATCAACGTAGACCTGCAACAACTTATCCAGGCGCTGGACGCCGAAACCCGTCGCGATCTGGAACGTTCGGCCGAGCGCTGCGTGGCCCGTGGCGGCAGCAAGATTCTGGTCGAAGACTTGCTGCTCGGCCTGCTGGAGCGTCCGAACGGGCTGCTTTCCCGTGCACTGCAGGATGCCGACGTTGACGCTGGCGAACTGAGCGCCGCGCTGCAATCGCGGGTCGAGCACAGCGCTTCGCGCAACCCGGTGTTCGCCCCGGAACTGGTGCAGTGGCTGCAAGACGCGCTGCTGGTGGCCAACCTTGAACTGGGCCAGACCTCGGTCGAAGACGCGGCGCTGATCCTCGCGCTGCTGCGCAACCCGATGCGCTACGCCGGTAGCCGCTACCAGCCGTTGCTGGCCAAACTGAACATCGATCGCCTGAAGGAATTTGCCCTGTCGCAACAACCTCAGGCAGCCGCCAACGGCAAACCGGCCGCCCAGGGCGAATCGCTGCTGGAGCGCTTCACCCACAACCTGACCCAACAGGCCCGTGACGGCAAACTCGACCCGGTGCTGTGCCGCGATGGCGCGATCCGGCAGATGGTCGACATCCTCGCCCGTCGCCGCAAGAACAACCCGATCGTGGTCGGTGAAGCCGGTGTCGGGAAAACCGCCATCGTCGAAGGCCTGGCCTCGCGCATCGCGGCCGGTGAAGTGCCGCAGGTGCTCAAGGGCGTCGAGTTGTTGTCGCTGGACATGGGCCTGTTGCAGGCCGGCGCCAGCGTCAAAGGTGAATTCGAACGTCGTCTGAAAAGCGTGATCGACGAAGTCAAAGCCTCGCCGAAGCCGATCATCCTGTTCATCGACGAGGCCCACACCCTGATCGGCGCGGGCGGCAATGCCGGCGGTTCCGACGCGGCCAACCTGTTGAAGCCGGCGCTGGCCCGTGGCGAGCTGCGCACCATCGCCGCGACCACCTGGGCCGAGTACAAGAAATACTTCGAGAAAGACCCGGCACTGGCCCGCCGTTTCCAACCGGTTCAACTGCACGAACCGACCGTGAGCGAAGCCGTGACCATCCTGCGTGGCCTGGCGCAAGTCTATGAAAAGAGCCACGGCATCTATCTGCGCGATGACGCGGTGGTGTCGGCAGCGGAACTGTCCGCCCGTTACCTGGCCGGTCGGCAACTGCCGGACAAGGCCGTCGACGTGCTCGACACCGCGTGCGCCCGTGTTCGCATCAGCCTCGCCGCGGCCCCGGAAAGCCTGGAGCGCCTGCGTGGCGAACTGGCTGAAGGTGGCCGCCAGCGTCAGGCCCTGCGCCGTGATGCCGAAGCCGGTCTGCTGATCGACCACGAAGCGCTGGAGGCACTGGAAGCGCGTCTGGACGAAGCCGAAGCGGAAAGGGTCGCACTTGAAACCCAGTGGACCGAACAAAAACAACTGGCCGAGCGCCTGCTGGAACTGCGTCAGCAACTGGCCAAGGCCCGTGAAGCCGCTGCGGTCGAGCCGACAGTGACTGTTGAAGAAGACGCCGAAGGCACGGTGATCGAAACCGTTGCTGCTGAAGTTGAAGAGGGCCAGAGCGTCGAAGCACTGGAAGCGCAACTCAACGACACCCACAGCGCCCTGACCGCTGCGCAGGTCAAGGAGCGTCTGGTCAGCTTCGAAGTCTGCCCGCGTCTGGTGGCCGAAGTGATCAGCGCCTGGACTGGCGTGCCGCTGGCGCAACTGGCCCGCGAACACAACGCCAAGGTGGCGAGTTTCGCCACCGATCTGCGCACCCGCATCCGTGGCCAGGAACAAGCCGTGCACGCACTGGATCGCTCGATGCGCGCCACCGCTGCCGGCCTGAACAAGCCGGACGCACCGGTCGGCGTGTTCCTGCTGGTCGGCCCGAGCGGCGTCGGCAAGACCGAAACCGCACTGGCACTCGCCGATCTGCTGTACGGCGGCGACCGTTTCATCACCACCATCAACATGTCCGAATTTCAGGAGAAGCACACCGTTTCGCGCCTGATCGGTGCACCGCCAGGCTATGTCGGTTACGGCGAGGGCGGCATGCTCACCGAAGCCGTGCGCCAGAAGCCGTATTCGGTGGTACTGCTCGATGAAGTCGAGAAGGCCGACCCGGACGTGCTCAACCTGTTCTACCAAATCTTCGACAAAGGCGTGGCCAACGACGGCGAAGGGCGCGAGATCGACTTCCGCAATACGTTGATCCTGATGACCTCAAACCTGGGCAGCGACAAGATCAGCGACCTCTGCGAAGACGGTGCGCGTCCGACCGCCGAAGTGCTGGAAGAAACCATTCGCCCGGTGCTCAGCAAACACTTCAAACCGGCGCTGCTGGCGCGGATGAAAGTGGTGCCGTACTACCCGGTCGGCGGCCCGGTGCTGCGCGAGCTGATCGAGATCAAGCTCGGTCGTCTGGGCGAGCGCCTGAACCGTCGTCAGCTGGATTTCAGCTGGTGCCAGAACCTCGTCGATCACCTGTCCGAGCGTTGCACCCAAAGCGAAAGCGGTGCACGCCTGATCGACCACTTGCTCGACCAGCACGTGCTGCCGCTGGTGGCCGACCGCCTGCTCGACGCCATGGCCACCGGTGAAAGCCTCAAGCGCGTGCATGCGACGCTCGACGGTGAAGCCAGCGTGACCTGCGAGTTCGCCTGAGGTGAGTGTGATGTTCACCCAAGTGCCGCAGCCACTGCTCTATGCCGAAGCCTTGCTGGCGCAGTTCGCCAGCCTGTCGCGGGCGGCGGACGGTGCTGCGCTGCTGGGTGACTTCGTGCGCGGTCTGGCCGGGCTGAGTGGTTGCGAACTGACCCAGCTGTACTTGCTGGACGCCACGCACACGTCGCTGGGAATGAACGCCGAATGCCTCGACGGTGTGCTGCAACCGCGCAGCGCGGCGAGCCTGCCGGCGGACTACAACGGCGAGCAACTGTTGCAGTTCGCCCTGTGCCAGAACCGCGTGGTGTGCTTCGACGACCTGGGCGGCAGCCTGCATGAAACCAGTTTTCTGCCGGCGTCTTCCGCGCCGTGGCAGTCGCTGTTGTGCGTGCCGCTGGTCAATCAGCAAAAGGCTGTCGAAGGCCTGTTGTTGTGCGCCAGTCGTCGCCGCATCGACCTGCAAGGCTTTGCCGATTCCCTCGGCCAGCTCGGTTCGTTCGTGCTCGGCCAATTGCACTTGCTACAGCGTCTGCGCCAGCCAGTGAACGCTGCCGCGCCGGTGGTGCGCAGCCTGCCGAGTGCCAGCGGCTACGGATTGATCGGCAAGAGCGCGGCGATGCGCCAGACCTACTCGTTGATCAGCAAAGTCCTGCACAGCCCGTACACCGTGCTGTTGCGTGGCGAGACCGGCACCGGCAAGGAAGTGGTCGCGCGGGCGATCCACGATTGCGGCCCGCGCCGGTCCCAGGCGTTCATCGTGCAGAACTGTGCGGCGTTCCCGGAAAACCTGCTGGAAAGCGAGCTGTTCGGCTACCGCAAAGGCGCCTTCACCGGCGCCGACCGCGACCGCGCCGGGCTGTTCGACGCGGCCAACGGCGGCACCCTGTTGCTCGATGAAATCGGCGACATGCCGCTGTCGCTGCAAGCCAAGTTGCTGCGCGTGTTGCAGGAAGGCGAGATCCGTCCGCTGGGTTCCAACGACACTCACAAGATCGACGTGCGCATCATCGCCGCGACGCACCGCGATCTGTCGGTGCTGGTCAGCGAAGGCAAATTCCGCGAGGACCTGTACTACCGCCTCGCGCAATTCCCGATCGAATTGCCGGCCCTGCGTCAGCGCGAAGGCGACATCCTCGACTTGGCCAAACACTTCGCCGACAAGGCCTGCACGTTCCTGCAACGTGATCCGGTGCGCTGGTCGGATGCGGCGCTGGAGCACCTGTCCGGCTACACCTTTCCCGGCAATGTGCGTGAACTCAAAGGCCTGGTCGAGCGGGCGGTGCTGTTGTGCGAGGGCGGCGAGTTGCTGGCCGAACATTTCTCGCTGCGCCTGGAATCGGCGCCGGTGCCGGAAGACCACTGCGGCCTCAATCTGCGCGAACGACTGGAAGCGGTCGAACGCAATCTGTTGCTCGATTGCCTGCGCAAGAACGACGGCAACCAGACGCTCGCCGCCCGGGAACTGGGCCTGCCGCGCCGCACGCTGTTGTACCGGCTCGGCCGCTTGAACATCAATCTGGGTGATTTCGATGGGTAGGCGAAAGTCCGTCGGATTCACCTCGAACACCTATTTCAGCGCCGCCCGCAAGGGTCGGCGCTTTGTGCTTTGTCTACACCTGGAGACCCTCTGATGTCTGTTCGTCACTGGCACGCTGTCCTGCTGACCCTTGTCGTTCTATGCGGCCTCGGCGGTTGCAGCGGCAATTACAAATTCAACGATAACGATTACCGCCCGCTGGGTGATCCGCAGGCGGTCAATCGCGGCAAGTGACCGCAAGGAGCATCAAACATGGAATTGGTTTTCGAAATGCTGAACACCAAGCAGTTCGTGCCCACCGAGTTGTGCCAGCGGACCTTCAAACAGGCCGGTGGCGTGATCGGGCGGGGCGAGGACTGCGACTGGATCATCCCTGACCGCAAGCGGCACTTGTCCAACCACCACGCCATCGTCAGCTATCGCGAGGGTTCGTTCTTCCTGACCGACACCAGCAGCAACGGTGTGCAGGACGGTGACAGCGGCGCACGCCTGCACAAGGGCGAACCGGTGCGCATCGAGCACGGCAGCACCTACGTGCTGGGCGACTTCGAAATTCGCGCGCGACTGGTGCGCGACCCGGCGACGTTCGACGGTGAAGTCGGCCTGCCACGCGCCGCCGGCAGCATCATCCCGGACGACGCGTTCCTCGACCTCGACCCGCTGAAGTCGCTGGAGCAGCAAGAGCGCGTGTACTCGGAGTTCGAGGAAATGCTCGCACCGGTGACCGACCCTGAAGACTCCCGTCAGCGTGCCGACTACGCGCGCATCGACATGGAAAGCCTGATGGTGCCGGAGCTGATCGTCGAACCCACACCTGAGCCTGCACCGGCACCGAAAGCGGTGGAGCGTCAGAGTGAAACCTTCTGGGATAAATTCGGCGCGGCCCTTGGCGTGAACGTGAAGAACCTCAGCCACGACGAGCGTGAAGCTCTGGCGCTGAACGCTGCACGTCTGCTGCGCCAGAGCGTCGGCGGTCTGCAACAGAGCCTGCGTACCCGCTCCGAGCTGAAGAACGAATTGCGTCTGGCCCAGACCACCGTGCAAGGCACCAACAAGAACCCGCTGAAATTCGCCGTCGATCCGAGCGAGGCGCTGGACATCCTGTTGCAGCCGCACAAGCCGGGCCATTTGCCGGCCGAGCAGGCGATCTCCCGGGCGTTCCGCGATTTGCAGGCGCATCAGGTGGCACTGCTGACCGCCAGCCGCGCGGCAGTGCGCGGCACTCTGGATCACTTCTCGCCGGAGCAACTGACCCTGCGTTTCGAGCGCGACAACAAGCCGTTGCTCGCCACCGCTGGCGGGCGCTGGAGAGCGTTCAACCGTTATCACCATGCGCTGCGTCAGGACGACGACTGGAGCGAGCGCCTGCTGGCCCGCGACTTCGCCCAGGCCTACGAAGAACAGATCCGCCTGATCTCCACCCTCCACACCGACCACCAAGGATGATGCGCATGTCTCGCCGCTCGACCGCTTTTTTCAAGACGCTGACCGCGCTCACCCTGTTGGTGCTGCTCGCCGGTTGTTCGTCGCTGTCGCCGTATTCGAAAGTGACCAAGATCAACCTGAAGCTGACCGGCAGCGATCAGCTGAACCCGGACCTCAACGGTCGTCCGTCGCCGATCGTGGTGCGCCTGTTCGAACTCAAGCACCCGGTAACCTTCGAGAACGCCGATTTCTTCAGCCTCTACGAGCGCGCCAAGGAATCCCTCAACCCGGATCTGGTGGCCAGCGAAGAACTCGAACTGCGCCCGGGTGAAACCGTGGAGCTGAAACTCAGCGTGGAGGAGGGCAGCCGCTTCATCGGCATCCTCGCCGCGTACCGCGACCTGCCGGAAACCAAGTGGCGCCACACGTTTCCGATCACGCCGCTGGAAGTCACCGAAGCCGATCTGACCCTGGATCAGGCCGGTATCCGCAAGACCAACGAAGTGCTCGCCAAGGCGGATGACTGATCATGAATACCCATAAAGTCATCTGGCAGGAAGGCATGCTGCTGCGTCCGCAGCACTTCCAGCACAACGACCGCTACTACGATCACCAGATGAAGACCCGCACCCAGTTGCTGGGCGGCTACACCTGGGGTTTCCTGAATCTGGAGATCGACTTGCAGTTCCTCAACATGGGCAAACTGGTGATCAGTGAAGCCTCGGGGATCCTGCCGGACGGCAGTCTGTTCGAGCTCGGCGGCAACACCGAGCCGCTGGCGCTGGACGTGCCGCCGAACACCGGCAACACGCCGATCTACCTGGCGCTGCCGCTGGTCACCGGTAACCACATCGAGGCCCGTCGCCCGGAGCAGTCCGACGTGCTGGCGCGTTACACCGCGTATGACGCCGAAGTGGCCGACTCCAATGCCGGTGATGATTCCGCCAGCCAGGTCAGCTGCGGTCGCCCGGACTTCAAGCTGTTGCTCGGCGAGCAGCAGAGCGACCAAGCCTACGTGAAGCTGAAGATCTGCGACGTGCTCGACACCACGCCGGATGGCGTGATCAGCCTCGACCCGGATTTCGTGCCGACCTACATTCAGGCCCACGCCTCCAGCTACCTGCTGTCGTGCCTGAAAGAAGTGATCAGCATGCTCGGCCACCGGGGCGACACCATTGCCGAGCGCATTCGTTCGAACGGCAAGGTCGGCGGTGCGGAGATCGGCGACTTCATGATGCTGCAACTGATCAACCGCACCGAACTGCTGCTGCGCCACTACCTGGGCCTGGAGCAGGTTCACCCGGAAGAGTTGTACCGCACGCTGCTGACCATGCTCGGCGATCTGGCGACCTTCTCCAGCGACAGCAAACGCCCGCGTCTGGACAGCCGCTACTCCCACGCTGACCAGGGTGCGAGCTTTCGCAAACTGATGGAGTCGATCCGTCAGGTGCTGTCGATGGTGTTGGAACAGCACGCCATCGAACTGATCCTGCAAGCGCGTCAGTACGGGATCATCGTGTCGCCGCTGCACGACCACAAACTGCTGGGCTCGGCGTCGTTCGTGCTGGCAGCCAGTGCCAACTGCGACTCCGAAGAACTGCGCAACCGCTTGCCTGCGCACCTCAAGGTCGGCCCGGTGGAGCGCATCCGCCAACTGGTCAACCTGCATCTGCCGGGGATCAAGGTCAAACCGTTGCCGGTGGCCCCGCGGCAGATCGCGTTCCACTCCAACAAAACCTATTTCATCCTCGAACTCAGTTCCGAAGACCTGGCACAACTCGAGCGCTCCGGCGGCTTCGCGTTCCACGTGTCCGGCGAATTCGCCGAGCTTGAACTGAAATTCTGGGCCATCAGGAACTGACCGACATGATCAAGGACATGGAACACAACCAGGACGACAAAACCGTCCTGCTCGACCGTCAGGGCCATGGCCCGGCGGCGAGTCCGCTGACCGACTTCGCCGCGCCGCCGCGTTTCGAGCAACTGGAAGAACGGATGATCTACGCCGCGCGCCTGCGCCCGGCGGAAGCCTTCAACATCAGCCTCAATTCGCTGGTGGCGGCGTCGTCCGAACTGCTGTCGGAAGTGGTGCGCCTCAAGCACAGCGAAACCCGCGAAGACCTCTATGCGCTCAACGAGCGCCTGACCGCCGGGCTCAAGCTGTTTGAAGTGCGCGCCCTGCACAACGGCGCCGAAAGCAGCCAGGTGATGGCCGCCCGTTACGTGCTCTGCACCGTGGTCGACGAAGCCGTCGTGACCACGCCGTGGGGCAACGAAAGCGAGTGGTCGCAGATGAGCCTGCTCAGCAGCTTCCACAACGAAACCTTTGGTGGCGAGAAGTTCTTCCAGCTGCTCGATCGGCTGTCGAAAAACCCGGTCAAGCACCTGCCGATGCTGGAGCTGATGTACCTGTGCCTGTCCCTCGGTTTCGAGGGCAAATACCGCGTGCAGGCGCGCGGCATGCTGGAACTCGAAGGCATCCGCGACGCCCTGTACCGGCAGATCCGTCAGTTGCGTGGCGATGTGCCGCGTGAATTGTCGCCGCAGTGGGAAGGCCTCAACGATCAGCGCCGCAACCTGGTGCGCATCGTGCCGGCGTGGATGGTGGTGCTGTTTACCTTCGTCTGCCTGGTGATGATGTATTCGGGCTTCGCCTGGGTCTTGGGCGAGCAGCGCGACACCGTTCTGAAACCTTATCAGCCGCTTGATCCGGCCGCGGCCTCGCCGCAGTCGCAGCCGTAAACAGGGACGTGTGATGAAAAAGTTTTTCAAGAAAGTCGGCGCCTTCCTGCGCCAGACCTGGGTCTGGACCTTGCTGCTGGTGCTGTTCGTGGCGCTGCTGGTGTGGTTCGTCGGCCCGTTGTTGGCCGTGGATGACTACAAGTTCTGGGAAAGCGCGACGTCGCGTCTGCTGACCATCAGCGTGCTGTTCCTGATCTGGGGCCTGACCATGGTCTTCGTCAGCTGGCGCGCCGGTATCCGCAAGAAAGCCGTCGAAGAAACCGAAGACGGCCAGGACCGTATCCGCCGCGAAGAATTGATCGACGAAGAGCAGAAAGAGTTGAAGGAGCGTTTCAAGGACGCCCTGAAAACCCTCAAGACTTCGAGTCTGTACCGCGGTCGCAGCGAGCGCTGGCGCAATGACTTGCCGTGGTATTTGCTGATCGGCCCGCAGGCCAGCGGCAAGACCAGCCTGCTGGACTTTTCCGGGCTGGAATTCCCGATCAACAAGATCGACCGCAAGCTGACCCGAGATACCCACGGCACCCGTCATTGCGACTGGTACTTCGCCGATCACGGTGTGCTGATCGACACCGCCGGCCGCTACCTGACCCAGCCGAATGCGGAAGTCGACGGCAGCGCCTGGACCACCTTGCTGGAGCTGCTGCGCAAGCGTCGTCGCGGTCGTCCGTTGAACGGCGTGCTGGTGACCATTGCGGTGGAAACCCTGACCGGTGGCAGTGAACAGGACATCGAAACCCTGGCCCGCCAGGTGCGTGCGCGTCTGCAAGACGTCTATCAGAAGCTGCACGTCGATGTGCCGGTGTATCTGGTGCTGAGCAAGGCCGACAAGCTGCTGGGCTTCGACGAGTTCTTCGACCAACTGACTCGCGAAGAAAGCGATCAGGTGCTGGGCACCAGTTTCCGCAAGGATCAGGTCGGCACCGACGTGACGGTGCTGCGCAACGAGTTCGAAGAGCTGCTGCGTCGCCTCAACAGCCAGGTGATCATGCGCATGCACTCCGAGCGCGACACCCAGCGCCGTGGCCGCATCCTCGACTTCCCGCACCAGATGGGCCTGATCGGCGAACGCCTGTGCCTGCTGGTCGACATGGCGTTCACCGGCAACCGCTACCAGCGTGCGACACAACTGCGTGGTTTCTACCTGACCAGCGCACCGCACCTGACTCAGGAAATGGATTCGACCACCGCCGGCATCGGCGCGAGTCTGGGCATGAGCGCCGGCGTGCTGCCGACGCTGCGCAGCGGTCGTTCGCGTTTCATCCATCACTTGCTCAGCCGGGTGATTTTCCCCGAGGCCGATCTGGCCGGTCTGGACAAGCGCGAGCGCAGCCGCATCCACTGGGGCCAGCGTGCGTTGTACGTCGGCGCACTGGGTGCGCTGGTGCTGTTCGGCATGCTCTGGGCCGGTGGTTTCTCGGCCAACTACGAGCGTCTGGAAAACCTGCGCAATCTGGCGCAGAACTGGACGCAGCAACGCACGGCACTGTCGCCGCGCGATGACGCCATGGGCGTGCTGAAAACCCTCGACACCAGCTACGCCGCGACTCAGGTGTTCCCGAAGAAGGGCGACGCTGCCTACCACGAACGGATGGGGCTGTATCAGGGCCAGGACGTCAATCCGGTGGTCAAGGAGGCTTACGAGCACGAGCTTGAAAAGCAACTGCTGCCACGCGTTGCAACGATGCTTGAAGGCCAGATCCGCGCCAACATGAAGGACCGCGAAAAGCTGATCAACAGCTTGCGCGCGTACCTGATGCTGAACATGAAGGATCGTCGCGACGCGGCATGGCTCAAGGACTGGATCGCGGCGGACTGGTCGCAGCGCTACACCGGCAACACCGCAGTGCAGAACGGTCTGAACACGCACCTCGAGCGTCTGTTGCAGCAGCCGTTTATCTATCCGCTCAACGAGCAACTGGTGGCCCAGGCGCGTCAGATCCTGCGCAGCGAGTCGCTGGCGACCGTGGTTTACCGCATGCTCCGCGAGCAGGCGCGCAACCTGCCGGATTACCGCTTCAGCCAGCACCTCGGGCCGCAGGGCTCGCTGTTCATCGGCACTGAATACGTGATTCCGGGCTTCTACACCCAGACCGGCTATCAGCAGTATTTCTCGGTGCAAGGCGCTTCGCTGGTGACCGACATCCTGCGTGACAACTGGGTGCTGGGCGAAGGCGCGGGCATCAGCGACATGGACTTGCGTCGCCTGATGGTCGAGCTGGAGCAACTGTACTTCCGCGACTACGCCAACTACTGGAGCGAAGCCGTTGGCCAGGTGGCGCTGCCGCCGATCAGCGATGCCGGTGAAGGCGCCGAACAACTGGCGGGCCTGACCTCGGCCAACTCGCCGGTGCTGGCGCTGCTGACCGAAGTGCGTGAAAACACCCGTTTCCCGGCCGCTGCCGATCCGGTGGACGAGGCGGGTGACGCGGCTGATGCGCTGGCCGGACAGAAAGGCAAACTGGGCAAGGTGGGCAAACTCGCCGCGGCGGCAGCGGACAAGGCCTCGGCCCTGAACGTGGCGAAGAACCTGCCGGACACCGCCAAGAAGTCCCTGCAACGTCGCTTCGAGCCGCTGCATAAACTGCTCGACGACAACAACGGCCCGGCCGCTGACCTGACCCCGGCCTTCACCGCGCTCAACGACCTGCAACTGCAACTGGCGGGCCTCGCCCGTTCCAGCACGCCGGAGCAGGCCGCGTTCGAACTGGCCAAGACCCGCATGAGCGGCCAGCGTGATGCGCTGACCAACCTGCGCAATGCGTCGGGTCGTCTGCCGCGCCCGCTGAGCGTGTGGTTCAACGTGCTGGCCGAAGATTCGTGGCGCCTGGTGCTCAACGATGCCTACCAGTACCTGAACGGCCGTTATCAGAACGAGCTGTACAGCGTGTATGGCAAGACGATCAACAAGCGTTACCCGTTCAGCGCCTCGAGCACCAGCGATGTGGCGATCAGCGATTTCCGCGAGTTTTTCCGGGCTCAAGGCACCATCGACCGCTTCTTCGACAGCTACATGCGTCCGTTCGTCAGTGGTGATCCGGGCAACTACCGGATGCGCAGCGTCGACGGCCGCAGCCTGCCGGTGTCGAAGGTCTTCCTCGACCAGATGGCGGCGGCCCTGAACATTCGCCAGAGCTTCTTCTCGATCAACCCGGCCGAGCCGACCGTGCAGTTCAAGCTGGAGCCGTACACCCTCGATCCGGCGGTCAGCCGTTCCGAGTTCAAGTTCGGCGACAAGACCATGGAATACCGCCACGGTCCGATCCTGCCCATGAGCTTCAAGTGGCCGACCGATGCTGAAGACGGTCGCACCAGCCTGGTCATGGACAAGATGGCCGGGCGCCCGATCGGCATCGAGAAGAACTCCGGCCCGTGGTCGCTGTTCCGTCTGTTCGACCTGATGCAGACCGAGTACCTGACCGGTCGCGACGTGCTGGTGCTGAAAGCCGATGTGGGTGGCCTGCGCGCCAACTACCTGCTGACCAGCCAGCGCACGCCGAACCCGTTCGACATGGGCGTGCTGCGCACCTTCCGTATGCCGGTGCAGCTCTGATGCTGGTGGCCAGTCCCTGGCGCAGCGCGGCGCGAACCGACCCGGGCAAGGTGCGGTCGCGCAACGAAGATGCCTTCCTCGACACCCCGCAGCATGGGCTGTGGGTGGTCGCGGACGGCATGGGCGGTCATCAGGGTGGCGACATCGCCAGCCAGTTGATCGTCGCCAGCCTGGCTGAACTGCCGCAGCACGAAGACTTCGACGAACGCCTCAAAGCCATCCGCCAGTGCCTGCACTGGCTGAACCGGCGCCTGGGGCAGGAGTTGACCGTCACCGCCGGGCGTCACGACAGCATCATGGGCAGCACCGTCGTGGCGCTGCTGGTGGACGGCAATCGCGCGGCCTGCATCTGGGCCGGCGACAGCCGTTGCTACCTGTGGCGTGGGCAGCGGTTGTATCAGCTGTCGAAGGATCACTCGCTGCAGCAGCAACTGATCGACGAGCAACAGATGAGCGTCGAACAGGCAGCGGCGCACCCGGCAGCCCAGGCCCTGACCCGGGCGGTCGGCGCGGCGGAACAACTGACCCTCGATGTGCTGGAGCTTGAGGTGTATCCGGGCGATGTGTTCCTGCTGTGCAGCGATGGTTTGTATCAAGGCCTGAGCAGCGATGCCCTCGGCAACGCCCTCAGTCTGGCGGCGCCGCATGTGGCGCTGGAACGTCTGTTCGACGGTGCCCTGCGTGGCGCCGCTCGCGACAACCTGACGGCCGTGGTGATCCGCCAATGACTGAAATCGAATCCTCAGTCGATGACTTGCTGATGAGCGAGGAGCAGGCCAACAACCTGACCTATTTCGCTTTTGCAAAGCAGCACAACGCCGAACCCGCGCTGGCGCCGACCAAGGCCAGCGTCGGCGCACTGCCGGATGTTCTGGCAGGCCGCTACCACCTCGAGCGTCTGCTCGGAGCCGGTGGCATGGGGGCGGTTTACCGGGCCCGGGATCTGCTGCACGAACAGTTCGGCGATCCCGATCCTTACATTGCGCTGAAAATCCTCAGCGAAGAATTTGCCGAGTCGCCGGACGCCAGTGCCTTGCTCTACAGCGAGTTCGCCCTGACCCGACGCCTGCGCCACGACAACGTGCTGCGACCGCACACGTTCGAAGTGGACACCGATTGCCAGCGGGCCTTCATTACCATGGAACTCATGCGTGGCCTGACCCTGGACAAACTGCTCTGCGAGCGGCCACTGGGCCTGCCGTGGAAAGAACTGCGCGACATCGCGCTGCCGCTGCTCGACGCGCTGGCTTACGCCCACCGTCGCGGCGTGCTGCACGGTGACATGAAACCGAGCAACGTCATGCTCTGCGAAGACGGCGTGCGCCTGTTCGACTTCGGTCTGGGGCAAGCCGAGGAGGGCATCCTGCCTGGCCTGCCTCACCTGAGTCGCGAGCGCTTCAACGCCTGGACCCCTGGCTACGCCGCCCCCGAACTGCTTGAGGGCCAACCGCTGTCGGCCAGCGCGGACGTGTACGGCGTGGCCTGCGTGATCTATGAACTGGCGGGCGGCAAACACCCGTTCCGCCGCTTGCCCTCGACCCAGGCCCGTGACGAACACCTGGAGCGCGAACTGCAAGCACCGTCGAATCTACCGACACACTGCTGGCCCGCGCTGCGCACCGCGCTGGCCTTTGACGCGGCAGAGCGCACCATCACTGCCGACCAATTGCGTGACGCCTTGGGCGCCACTTCGTCCTGGCTGCAGCGTTTGCGACTGCGGGCGTAACGGATGACATTCGAACAGGGAGCACTTTATGTTCAACCCAGCTAACGAAACGCACTTCAGCCTGACCGTTGAAGATTACGTAGGCGACCTGCAAGTCCTGTCGTTCACCGGCACCGAAGGCATCAGCCAGCCGTTCCGTTTCGACCTGGAACTGGTCAGCGAAAACCCGGATCTGGACCTGGAAAAACTCCTGCACAAACAGGCGTTCCTCGCCCTCGATCCGCAAGGCTCCGGCATCCACGGTCAGATCTACCGTGTCGCCCAAGGCGATGCCGGCAAGCGCCTGACCCGCTACAAGGTTTCGCTGGTGCCGCAGCTGCAATACCTGCATCACCGCACCAACCAGCGCATCTACCAGCAGATGTCGGCGCCGAAAATCATCGCGCTGATCCTCGACGAGCACGGCATCAAGGGCAACGCCTACAGCTTCCAGCTCAGCCAGCCATGCCCGGATCGCGACTACTGCGTGCAGTACGACGAAACCGACCTGCATTTCGTCCAGCGTCTGTGCGAAGAAGAGGGGATTCACTACCACTTCCAGCACAGCAAGAAAGGTCATCTGCTGGTGTTTGGCGATGACCAGACCGTATTCCCGAACCTCGGCCAACCGACCGCGTATGTGCAAGGCAGCGGCATGGTCGCCGAAGAACCGGTGATCAAAGGCTTCAAGCTGCGTCTGGAAACCCGCACCAGCCGCACCACCCGCCGCGACTACGACTTCGAAAAACCGCGCCTGCAAATGGAGGCCGCATACAAACCGGACGGCGAGAGCACTGAACCGGATCTCGAAGACTACGACTACCCCGGCCGTTTCATCGACCGCGCCCGCGGCAAGTTCCTCAGCCAGCGCGCCCTCGAGCGCCACCGCGCCGACTACCGCCAGGCCGAAGGTCGCGGCGACCAGACCAGACTGGTCAGCGGCCACTTCATGGAAATGTCCGACCACCCGCGCAGCGAGTGGAACGACCTGTGGCTGCTCACCGAAATCTTCCACGAAGGCAAACAGCCGCAAGTCCTCGAAGAGTCGGTGACCAGCGACACCACCGACAACAAGGACGACTTCCACCAGGGCTACCGCAACACCTTCCTCGCCACCCCGTGGGACGTGTTCTACCGCCCCGCGCTGGAGCACCCGAAACCCCGCGTGCTTGGCAGCCAGACCGCCATGGTCACCGGCCCCAAAGGCGAAGAAATTCACTGCGACCAATACGGCCGCATCAAGGTGCAATTCCACTGGGACCGCGAAGGCCTGGCCGACGACAAAACCAGCTGCTGGCTGCGCGTCTCCAGCTCCTGGGCCGGCGACCGCTACGGCGCCATCTCCATCCCGCGCATCGGCATGGAAGTCCTCGTCACCTTCCTCGAAGGCGACCCCGATCAACCGTTGGTCACCGGCTGCCTGTACCACAAGGAAAACCCGGTGCCGTACGCCTTGCCGGTAAACAAAACCCGCAGCGTCTTCAAAACCCTCAGCTCCCCGGGCGGCGGTGGCTACAACGAACTGCGCATCGAAGACAAAAAAGGCGCCGAACAAATCTTCATCCACGCCCAGCGCGACTGGGATGAAAACGTCGAACACGACCAGAAGATTCGGGTCGGGAATGAACGTCACGACACGGTGGTGAAGAACAGCTACACCGAGCTGAAGGCTGAAGAACATCGCACCACGATTTCCGACCGCAAGATCGAAGCGCGGATGGACGACCACCTGACTATTGGTGAAAGCCAGCATGTGAAGCTTGGGACTGCGCAACTGACCAGTGTCGGAAAAGAGATTCACATCAAGGCGGGGGACAAGATTGTCATTGAGGCGGGGACTGAGCTGACGATTCTCGGCGGCGGCAGTTTCATCAAGCTCGATGGCGGTGGTGTGACGGTGGTTGGGCCGGTGGTGAAGATTAATGCGGGTGGTTCGGCTGGGTCGGGGACCGGGATCGGGATCAAGCCGCCGGTGCTGCCGGGGGCGGCGGATAAGGATAAGGCGGGGAGTTTGATGGATCAGGCGATTGCAAATGCGCCAGAAGAGCCGAAACCAAAAACCAAGTACCTGTTATCGCTGTGACTCCAGCGCACAATGGATTTGAAGAATTTATTAAATATGGACCACACCTATGTTGATTAGCCCTCCATTTCTTCCTGCTCCAACCGCTGGAGAGAGCGACGAAGCGTATTTGAATCGAGCAATGCTTTGTGGTGAGCCAGGCGATGGCTTTTTTCCGATCAGCTTTGATTTGAACTGGCATGGCGGTACTCACCTTAAGGCCCCTAAAGAGGCTGGACGTGCACTGCCAGTACGCGCGATTGCGGATGGAACGCTGGCCTACTTCCGCGAGCCTGCACCCGTGGACACGAGTGAAGATGCCCCTCTGAATTACAGCGGCTGGACGGACAATGGCTGCATTGTTCTTCGGCATGAAACTGAAATTGGTGAGGGTGCAAATTCGAAGGTGGTTTTTTTCTCAATCTATATGCATCTTTCAAAAATAATAGTGAAAAATCCGAAGAAGGGTATGCAAGTTTTTCGCAAGGAGGCGATTGGTGAGGCCGGTCAGATCTACGGCGCTGGAAATAAAATTCATTTTGAAATTATCGCGGATGATAGCCAAGTCAAAAATTTGATAGGCCGATCCGAGAGGGATTTGTCATATCAAACCAAGCCTGGAAGAAAAGACAGTTGCTGGGGTGATATGTATTTTTACTTGCCTCCAGAAGTTATAGGGTATGCAGAGCATCCTAGTTCATGGACTGATACAAATAATGCTTCGAGTTGTGTGCGTCGTCCGGCAGAAGATCTGTTTGTACGCATGAGTTATAGTCAAGGACAGTGTTTGCTTAGAACTTATACACTTGAGGGTGAATGTATAGGTGAGCAAAAAGAAGATAAAGATTTTGAGTATGACCTTTATCAAAAGGCAGCAGCTCGATTTGCTGGTTGTCCAAGTGCAGGTTATGAATTACTTCGTTTTGGCCGTGTGCTGGGACCTGATCAGTTGGTTCCGGCAGGCGCGGCCCATTGGCGCAAAATTGCATTTCCTGACGGCGCTGGGTGGGTTAATTTAAATAGTAGCACTGTCACTATTTTTAGTGATGCCGATTTTCCTCAGTGGCAGGGCTGGAAGCTAGTCGACGATGATACTGATGAAGACAGCCATTGCCAGTCGCCTTATTTGCGTGATTTATTGAAACTGGATGAAGATCCATTGTTTCCTCCGTCCAGAGGCATTGTCGAGGCATCCAGATCTCCTGATTTAAAGCACACTCCTGCTAAACCCGAGGAAGAGCACGTTTTAAGCAAGAGTTATCGTGTTAAGAAGCATAATCAAGAGATTATTGAAAAGGAAATTTCAAAGCAGAAGCTTAGAAGATGTATTTTCAAGTTTCCAAGCGAGTGGGGTAAAAGTGATTTTGAAACTCGCTACGGATGGCTGCTCCAGGAGTCGGAACTCGGACCTCCGATGCCAAAAGGAGATTACGAAAAGCTTAAGGCTCATCAAGAGTCAATGGCTTTCTGGGAGGAGTCTGGTTTAGCGGAAATCGGACCAAAGCATTGGCATTTTCCGCCGAAAGAGTTTATTGAAGTTTTCAGGAAGTGCTCTTGGTTAAGTGTTGATGAATTAACACAATGTATTCCAAGGTCATTTGTTGCGGAAGATCATAAGAGCAAAATATTGTATCGCGCAGGAATCAAGTATGCCGGCGCCTTAGAAAGAGCAGAAAATATTCAAGTGTCTCTCAATAAGGCGATGAGAAAATACCTAATTGTAACAAGACAGCGTATGAGCCAGTTTATAGGGAATGGTCTTACAGAGTCTGGTTATTTTTCAAAATTTGCCGAGACTGGTCGTGGTAAGGATAAAAAATATGGTGACTGGTATGGGCGGGGGATTATACAAATCACGCACCAGGAAAATTACCTTAAGTATTTTAAACATCGAGGCAGGTCGGTGGCTAATGCTTCACAAAATATAGTCTGGAGAGATAAGGTCGAGACGGAAACCTATGATCAGGCCGAAAGCGCAGGTTTTTGGTGGGCAGACAATTGCGCCAATAAGACTAGCGATCCAGTTGTTGATAACGCTTTATGGGCTGTCGAAGTGTGCGAAGACTATGATTGGAAGACGCATGTCTGTAAAGTTCCTCTCCGTGCGGAAAATAGATTGAGTAATCCGACACTGGACTTGGTCGGTCGCCATATCAATACCGGTAAGCCAACTACAACCACGAAGATGAATGGGCTGCCTGATCGCAGAGATGCTTTTACTCATGTGCAAGCTATATTGTCGGACTTGCTCTATGTTAGCTCTCCAGTTGGGGGGCCCTTAGCGCCAATACCATCATTTGTTAAAAGGCAAAAGCAATGATCAGATTTTTTATGCTATATCTGCTGTCCTCGTTCTCTCTCGTCTATGCGGGAGATGGTCTAGTGGTGGAAAGTAATGGCTGCATTATTAAGTCGCATGGCGTAAACGGTTTTTCAGTTATGAAGTCGGATGAAGGTGTGACGTTTTTAAAATACAAGTACAAGGACGGAAGAACCGAAAATGTTAGGGTTCGATGCAAGGGGATGACACTTGAAGACGCTGTCTCTAACGAGTATGTTCAAGAGAAAGATGGTTTGAAGTTTGGTACGGGATCTGAGCCGTTAGCAAAGGCCGGGCGGATTTCTGGAGGGAGTTGGTCTGGTGTCGAGGCAACTTATTTTCTTGATTCGGCTTGCTTTACCACGTCTTTTGAGGCTGGAAAGGAGCACGTTTTTTCTATAAATTTATGTGGTGATGATGACGATATAAACGAGTTTCGGAAAAGTTTTCTAAATCTGCTTAAGCATTCAGAAACGCATTATGCAGAGATTGAAACGAAGTGACAGCTGGAAATTGAATCAGAGAGTGATGGGGCGGATTTTATTGCGCTCAACGGCGTTGACCTTTGTGGCGCGAAAGGGGCAGATTGAATTATTTGGCTCTACGTTGTTAGTGTTTGACAGGGTCTTAAATAAATCTGTGGCGGGCTCAACCGGTCAACGCAACGAGTCGCTGCAACCTATCAGCGGGTGTTTCAAAATCCAAGGTTTCACGTGGT
>NZ_JBJXHJ010000059.1:0-1308 GCF_046487845.1 Pseudomonas sp. PHC1 | reverse complement strand
GGTTCTTCACGGAATCCCGGGAAACATAGAAACAAGAACGCCGATTTGGTTGATGATGTTCGTGCGAGCAAACACATCTAACAAACCGGCGTTCTTATGCGCGATATTAATACTTTCCTTCCTTTTTGGGAGGGCTTTTCTGTCGTTACGATCAAGCCTGAGGGTGATGCCCTCCAGATCGACCTGACACCCCACGCCACCCGATTCCCTTCCTGTGGCGGGTGCCAAAAACCCTGTTCAACGACGCATGAGTATTGCGAGCGAGTCATTCGTGATTTGCCGATTCTCGGTCGTGCAGTGCGCCTGAGCGTTTTGCTCCGACGCGTTGGTTGCCGCGACTGCGGCAAACGCATGGAGGCCGTCAGTTGGCTGGATCGCTATGCGCGCATGACGCGGCGTCTGGCAGAGGCAGTCATTCAAGCCTGTGAACGCCTTCCCACGCTACACGTGGCGCAGATGTTTGGGCTGCATTGGGAGACCGTTCGGTTGCTGGAGCGTCGAGCCTTGCAAGCAGCATTGAGCGTGCTGCCAAAGGCGCAACCGCGACGTTTGGTGATGGACGAGTTCGCATTGTTCAAAGGTCATCGTTATGCCAGCGTTGTTCTGGATGCGGATACGCGACGGGTGCTGTGGATCGGCGAAGGCCGCAGCCGAGCGGCGGTCAGGCCATTTTTCGAAGAGCTGGGGCCAGAGGGGTGCGCCCGAATCGAAGCGGTGGCAATGGACATGAACACCGCTTTTGACCTGGAGGTTCGTCAGCACTGCCCAAAAGCGCGAGTGGTCTATGACCTTTTCCATGTGGTGGCCAAATATGGCCGAGAGGTGATTGATCGGGTTCGCGTCGACGAAGCCAATCGACTGCGTCATGACAAGCCGGCCCGAAAGGTCATCAAGCAGGCGCGTTGGCTGCTCCTGCGCAACCCGCAGAACCTGAAAACACCGGAGCAACAGGTCCGCTTGGAGGATTTGCTGGCGGCTAACCAAGCGTTGATGACGGTCTATTTGATGAAGGCCGAACTCAAAACGCTCTGGGCGCCAAGTACCGCCTGGGGCTGGAGATCAGCCTGGAAGCAATGGCTGCGCCACGCTCATGAAAGCGCGATACCGGCTCTGATCCTGTTCGCCAAACGGCTAAAGGGTTACTGGCGGGGCATCGTCAGTCGGGTTCGCTGGCCGATGCACACGGGTCAGCTGGAAGGCATAAACAATCGAATAAAGGTCATCAAACGGATGGCGTACGGTTACCGGGATAGCGAATTCTTTTTCATGAAGATCAAGAGCGTGTTTCCCGGCAATCCGTGATGAACC